>JALZFG010000183.1 GCA_030861645.1 Actinomycetota bacterium | reverse complement strand
CCGTCGGGCCGCGGCGGCACTGATGAATCGATGACTGACCCGGGAAAGTCGAGCGCGCGCAGCGCGCGACTTTTCCGGGTAATTCAGCGGGTTCCGTACAGGCGATCGCCCGCGTCGCCGAGACCCGGGACGATGAACCCGCGCTCGTCGAGGCCGCGGTCGATCGCCGCGCAGACGATGCGGCAGTCGGGGTGGTCGCTGTGGAGGCGCTCGATTCCTTCCGGGGCGGCGACGAGCGAGACGAGCAGGACGGAGCGTGCGCCGGCCTCCTTCACGCGGGCGACGGCGGCCGAGCTCGAGTTCCCCGTCGCCAGCATCGGGTCGAGCACGATCACGTCGCGCTCGTCGAGGTCGTTGGGCAGCTTGACGTAGTACTCGACGGGCTGCAGCGTCCGCTCGTCGCGGTAGAGACCGATGAAGCCGACGCGCGCGCCCGACACCAGGGAGAGGACGCCGTCGAGCATCCCCATGCCCGCGCGCATTATGGGACAGACGGCGACCTTCTTCCCGGAGATGCGGCGCACCGTCGTCCGCTCGAGCGGCGTCTCGATCACGACTTCCTCGGTCGGGAAGTCCTTCGTCGCCTCGTACGTCAGCAGGAGGGTGACCTCGTTGGCGATTCTGCGAAAGTGCACCGTCGGAGTCGTCCGGTCGCGCAGGTAGGAGAGCTTGTGCTGGACGAGCGGGTGGAGGACTTCGATGACCTCCTCCCGTCGCGTCACGAGGGTCACGCCACGTACTCCGGAAACCCTCGAAAGCCGGCATAGAGCGGCCGGCGGCGGCACAGCTCGTCGCTTCGTGCGGCGAGCTCGGCGAGGTCCGGCGACTCGCCGAGCGCCTCGACGATGATGCGCCCCACCTCGCGGAAGTCCTCCTCGTCGAAGCCGCGCATCGTCGCTGCCGGTGTGCCGATCCGGATCCCGGAGCCGACGCTCGGCGGGCGCTCGTCGAACGGCAGCGTATTGCGGTTCACCGTCAGCTTGACCTCGGCGAGACGCTCCTCCGCGTCTTTGCCGGTCCACGCGGTTCGCCGGAGGTCGACCTGGATCAGGTGCGTGTCCGTCCCGCCCGTCAGGACGTCCAGACCACCGTCCTGGAGCGCCTGGGCGAGCGTGTCGGCGTTGCGCCGAACCTGCGCCTGGTACTCGCGGAACGGCTCCGTCCCGGCGATGCGGAAGCACGTCGCCTTCGCGGCGATCGCGTGGCAGAGCGGCCCGCCCTGCAGGCCAGGGAACACGGCGCGGTCGATCGCCTGCGCGTGCTCCTCTCCGCAGAGGATGAACCCCGAGCGCGGGCCGGCGAGGCTCTTGTGCGTCGTCGACGTGACGAAGTCGGAGTGCGGAACCGGGTTCGGGTGCAGGCCGGCGGCGACGAGCCCGGCGAAGTGCGCCATGTCCGTCAGCAGCCGGGCGCCGACCTCGTCCGCGATCGCGCGGAAACGGTCGGCCTCGACCGCACGCGGGTACGCCGACCCGCCGCAGACGATCAGCTTCGGCCGGTGCTCGCGCGCGAGTCGCAGCACCTCGTCGTAGTCGACGAGGTTCGTCTCGCGATCGACGCCGTAGTGGACGATGGTGTAGAGGCGGCCCGAGAAGTTGACCTTGAGGCCGTGTGTCAGGTGGCCGCCGTGCGCGAGTTCGAGCGAGAGGAGCGTGTCACCGGGCCGCAGCGCCGCCATGTAGACGGCCATGTTCGTCTGCGCGCCCGCGTGCGGCTGGACGTTCGCGTGGTCCGCGCCGAAGAGGTCCTTGGCGCGCTCGATCGCGGTCTCCTCGATCTCGTCGATCACCTCACAGCCGCCGTAGTAGCGGCGACCCGGATACCCCTCCGCGTACTTGTTCGTCGGGACGCTGCCGATCGCCTCTAGGACGCTCGGCCACGTGAAGTTCTCCGACGCGATGAGCTCGATCTGGCCGCGCTGGCGCTCGAGCTCGCGGCCGAGGAGCTCCGCGATCTCGGGGTCGAGCTCCGCGAGCGTCGTCTCGGCGAGCTCGGCGAACGTCTCCTGCGCGACGGCCACGCCCGGAGTCTAGACC
>JALZFG010000180.1 GCA_030861645.1 Actinomycetota bacterium | reverse complement strand
CGCTGATTCACCTCACGGCGACACGCACCGGCCGCGAGCGCGACCTCTGGCTGCGTATCGGCGTCGCCGCGGCAGCCGTCGGCATCGCCCTCGCGGATCCTTCCGTCTTCGTCGCGGTGCCGCTCCTCGTCGCCCTGCTCGCACTGCTCGTCGCCGTCGAGCTCGGGCACGAGGAGCACCGGCCGGAGACCGCCGGGCTCGAAGTTCCCTGACGGCGCCTTGCGACCCGACCCCAACCCTCAACCAACCCTCAAGGGGGTCTGGCCCCATTGAGGGTTGGCTCCCGCCTGCGCGGATGCGAGTCCGGGGAGTTACGTCTCGAGCTCGACGGGGACGAGCTTCAGCTGCAGCAGGCGCCCGCGGCGGACGATCGCCAGCTCGACCGACTTGCCGATCAGCTCGCGGCCGAGTAGCCGAACGACGTCGTCCATGCCCGCGACGGGAGTCCCGTCGACCTCGACGATGAGGTCTTCCGCGAGAAGCCCGGCGCGCGCGGCGGGGCTGCCCTCGACCACCTCTACGACCTCGACGCCCGCGTTCCGCCCGAGCTCGCGCCGAAGCCGCGGCGGGAGCGGCCGCGAGCCGCCCGCGATGCCGACGTACGCCCGCCGGAAGCGGCCCTCTGTCATGAGCGCTCCGACGATCTTGCGCGTGGCGGCGTTGATCGGAACAGCGAGGCCAAGGCCGACGCCGGCGACGGCCGTGTTGATGCCGACGACGCGGCCGACTCCGTCCGCGAGCGCGCCGCCCGAGTTGCCCGGGTTCAACGCGGCGTCGGTCTGGATCACGTTCTCGATGATCCGCGTCGTCGAGCGGGCGCGCGTGGGCAGCGACCGTCCGAGGGCCGAGACGACGCCCGCCGTCACCGAGCCCGCGTACCCGTACGGGTTCCCGATCGCGACGACGAGCTGCCCCACGCGCAGCCGCTCGGCATCGCCGAGCTCGGCGGGAGCGATACCCGTCGTCTCCGCCCGGAGGACCGCGAGGTCCGAGAGGGGATCGGCGCCAACGATCCTCGCCTCGAGCTCCCGACCGTCGACGAACGACGCGCGAACGGGGTCGCTCGCGCGGTCGACGACGTGGGCGGACGTCAGCATGAAGCCGTCCGGGGTGATCGCGACCGCGCTTCCGCCGCCGTCGGCGACCCGGCCGCCGCGCACGCGTCGCCGGACGCGGAGGTTCGCGACGGAGGGAGCGAGCCGCTCCGCGACCGCCGTTACCGTCCGGGAGTAGGCGTCGAGCGCCTCGTCATCCGGCAGCTCGCGTCGCGGCGCATCGGACGGGTCCGGCCCGAGCAGCGAGTCGATGTACGTGGGGCTCATATCCATATGCGAAGGTCAACGGGGCAGCGGAGCCGAGTATTCCAGCGAGGAGAGGAGCAGCGATGGCCGAGGTCGAGGTCACCCGCGACGGCAGCGTCGCAACGATCACCCTCAACCGCCCCGACGTCCTGAATGCATTCACACGCTCGATGCACGAGGCGCTCGCCGGGGCGCTGAGGGAGGCCCGCGAGCGGGAGGTGCGCGCCGTCGTGATCACCGGCGCCGGGCGCGGCTTCTGCGTCGGCCAGGATCTGAACGAGTTCCGGCAGGCAGCGCGCGACATCGAGGCACGGCTCCGCGCCTCCTACCACCCAAACATCCTCGCGATTCGCGCCCTCGAAAAGCCGGTGATCGCGGCCGTGAACGGCGCGGCGGCCGGGGCGGGCCTCTCGCTCGCCTGCGCCTGTGACATTCGCATCGCCGCCGAGTCGGCGACGTTCGTCCCCGCGTTCGTCAACATCGGCCTCGTTCCGGACTCGGGTGGCACGTACTTCGTCCACCGGCTGCTCGGCTACGCGCGTGCCTTCGAGTGGCTGACGAGCGGGCGGCGGCTGACCGCGGTGGAGGCTCAGGCCTGGGGGCTCGTGTCAGAGGTCGTTGAGGACGCTTCGCTCGGCGACCGCGTGGCCGAGCTCGCCGGAACGCTCGCCGCGATGCCGACGCGAGCGATCGCGATGACGAAGCGTCTGCTCGACGGCGCGACCGAGCGCAGCCTCGAGGAGCAGCTCGAATTCGAGGCGCAGCTCCAGGCCGCGGCGACGCAGACCGAGGATTTTCGCGAGGGTGTCACGGCGTTCCTCGAGAAGCGGCCGCCGGTGTTCGCGGGCCGGTGACCGCGACGCGCGCGGCGGCGGCAAGCGATCCCGCGAGCACGAGCGCGGTGCGTCGCCGCCGCGGGGATCGTGGGACGCGATGACGTCGACTCACGCCCTCGAAGCGGAGCCGCTCGGTGAGCGGCACCCGATCTACCTCGCCGTTCGCGACGACCTGCGGCGGTCGCGGCTGACGGTCCTCGTCCGGCCGCTGCTCGCCCTACCGCACTTCGCGTGGCTCACGATCTGGAGCCTCGCGGCCCTCTTCGCGGCGGCGGCGCAGTGGTTCGTGGTGCTGACGACGGGCCGTCCCCAACGGCGCCTCCACGGCTTCCTGACGAGGTACCTGCGCTACTCGACCCACTTCCAGGCATACCTCTTCCTGATCGCGAACCCCTACCCGCCCTTCTTCGGCGAGCCCGGCGACTATCCGGTCGAGCTCACCGTCGATCCCCCCGCCCCTCAGCGCCGGTGGAAGACCGCGCTTCGCATTGCGCTCGCGGTGCCGCCGTCCGTCTTCGCGAGCGTCCTCGCTCAGGTGCTCGAGATGGTGGCGCTCCTCGCCTGGTTCGCGGCGATTGCACTCGCGCGCGTCCCGAAGGGGATGCGCGACCTCGCCGCCTATTGCCTGCGCTACGAGCAGCAGACCGTTGGCTACCTGCTGCTCCTGACCGACCGCTACCCGAGCATCGCCGCCGAGCCGACGCGCGAACGACTACCCGAGGCGTCGTACGCGAGCACGCAGCCGAGCGTCCTCGCGAGCTCCTCGAGCACGAGCGGCTCGCGCTCCCGCCGTCCGCCGTAGGAGCTGCGCAGAAGCCGCAGCGCCTGAGCGCTTACGAAAGAAGGCGCAGGATCTCGTCCTCCTCGGGGAATCTCCCTGCCTGCGCCTTCGAGAAGATCACCCTCTCGTCGTGGACGACGTCGAATTGGCCCTTCCCACCCGGGATGACATCCGCCTCGAATGCACCGACGTCGCGAATCACGGCCGCGAGACTCGCGGCCCGTCGGTCGTAGCCGCTTCACGTCGGGCAGTAGTAGATCCGAACCGCCACTTCGCCGAGGCCTATGTTCTCAGATCGTCTTGAACTGCTCGAACGGCTGGCGGCAGGTGTGGCAGTAGCGCAGCGAGCGGCACGGCGTCGGGCCGAAGAGATTCTCGAGCCGCGTGTCAGAGGAGCCGCAATACGGGCAGCGGAAGATCGTGCTTCGGAGCTGAACGAGCTGCGGGCCGCCCGCCGTCCGCGGCAGCGGGGGAGCAAAGCCCGCACGACGCAGCTTCTCCCTCCCGGCCGGCGTGATGCGGTCGCTCGTCCAGGAGTCGTCGAGGACGACCTCGACCTGGGCGTCGAGGCCGAGCTCTGCGATGCGCGCGGCCATCTGCTCCCGCATCACCTCGAGCGCCGGACAGCCGAGGAACGTCGGGGTGAGCTCGACCCGAGCGCGACCACCCTCGAGCCGGACCTCGCGCACGAGCCCCATGTCGACGACCGAGACGACCGGGATCTCCGGATCCGAGACGTCACCGAGAGCCTGCCAGACGTCATCGGCGGTGACGACGCCGCCGGCGGTCACCACGTCGCCCCCGGAACCGAACGCCGCACCGTCGTCATTTCCTCCCAGAGCGGGCGCAGCTCGTCGCGATGGCGCCCGCGCCCGAACGCGCTGCCGTCTGCGCGGGGCGGCCGGAAGCCGAGCTTGGCAACGGCCCGCGTCTCGAGCTCGCCGCGTTGCTCGCCCTCGAGCACGCCGAGCGCGTACGGCCAGACGGCCTCGACGGCGTTCCCGAGTCGTCGCCCACCCTCGTCGCTCGCCAGCATCCGGTCGATCCACATCTCCGCGTGGATGCGGTGGTAGGCCTCCTCGCGGTCGATCTTCGCGGCGAGGGCGGCCACCTCCGCGTCAGCATGCGCCTTCAGCGCCTCGATCCGCACCGCGTCCGCGGTCTCGTAGAGGTAGTGGCGAGCGACGGTCGCCGCCCAGTCGGGGACGAGCCGAAGCTCGACGAGCGGCGCGCAGCGGTACTCCTCCGGACTCCGGTCGAACGCGAGCTCGTCCGCAGTCGTGCCGAGGTCGCGCGCGGCGAGCTCGTAGAGCGCCCGCGCGTGCCCTATCTCGTTCTGCGCGATCGACGAGAACGCCACGTCCTCCTCGAGATCGGGCGCGATCCCGGTCCACTCGGAGTCGCGCCACCCGAGCAGCAACTCGTCGTCGGCGATCTCGATCAGGAGGTCCGAACGGCCGCTGGCCGTCATCGCTCACCTCCGCCCGAGCGAAGCGACCGCCCTTCCTCCGTCGGCGGCACATCCGAAGCACCTCTCGCGACGACTCGCGCCTCTCGAAGCTTCTCCTTGAGCGAGTAGCCGTCGACCCTGTGGTAGTTGCGCCCGAGCTCGTCCGGGAACTCGCCGACCTCATGCACCGAGTCGCGCGGCACGACCCAGACGGCTTCCGACTCGCCGCGGCGCCCGTAGAGCTCGCGCGCGTACTCCTCGGCGAAGGCGAGGTCCGGCGCGGCCAGCGAGCCCGCGTGCTGAAACGGCTGACCCTTCCGCTCCTGCCGAAAGACCTCGTACACGTTCACGATCTCGCCGTCGGCGATGCGGCGGCTGTCAGGAGCTCGACCACCTCCCGCGCCTGCTCGCCGCCCGCCCTCGCGTGCTCGACGAGGGGAATACCGTGCGGACCCGGCACGTCGACGACGTTCGGAAACGACGAGATCATCGCTCGGACGATCTCGATCTCACCGAGCATCGCGGCCGCGAAGGCGTCCATGCGCGCTCCGCGCGCGAGCAGAAGGAGCGCGATCTCCCGCTGCCCGGTGTGCGCGGCCGCGCCGAGGCCGGTCTCCCAGTCGCCCCCGCCCCAGTCCCAGGCGGCGTTTACGACCCTCGGCTCCCGCTCGAGCAGGTCGCGAACCGCGTCGAGATCCCCGTGCGCGTTCGCGACGAAGGACTCGACGAGCTCGCGGTCGATCGGCGCCGGCCGCTCCCTCATCGCTACGCCGCCTCAGCGAGGACGGCGCGGCGGACCCACGCCGTCTCCTCGCGCGTCAGGCGCCGCAACTCGAGCCGCGCCTTCGTCCGCGGACCATCGCCCGTGACGACCCGACGAAGCTCGTCCCAGTCCGGCTCGGTGTACTCCCAGACGCCGTCGTCGCGGTTGCGCAGCTTCGGATC
>JALZFG010000073.1 GCA_030861645.1 Actinomycetota bacterium | reverse complement strand
CGCTGAGCAGCGCGCGCCCTCGGGCGCAAATCCCGAGCGCCCAATCGCTGTCGGTGTCTTGCGTATGCTCGACAAGTCGCGTGAGGGCGCTCTCTGCAAGCTCTGGCCTCTCGGTTCTCGTCGCAGCTTCGATCAACTCGCTCAGCGCCCACATGGCGAGGAACAGCTGGGGCGTGGCCTCGGTCGCGTCGACGGCCGCAGCGAACGCCTCCTCGTAGCGGCCGAGGCCGTTCATGAGAACGGAGTTCGCCCAGTCTGCGTATTGAACGGCGGTGCCCTGCCCTTCGGCGGTCGCTTGCCTCCTGACGCGACCAATGAGCTCTGAGGCCCCGGGCTCCTGGCCGCGAACTCCCGCGAGCGCGAGCGCCGCCAGCGGTGCGATCCCGCTTGCGGTCGCCTCCTTCACTGCCTCGAGCTCTGCTGTGAACACCGCGGCAGTTATGAAGTCACCGCCCACGGCGGCGGCTTGCCCGCACGCGTTGTCGACCATGACGAGAACCTCGAGCGCGCCGAAGTCCCGTGCGACTTGGACCGCGCGCATGCTGATTTCCAGGCAGCGGTCGTAGTCCCACAAGATGTTCGCCGCTCGCGAAGCCAGCCACCCCCACCGGAGCATTTCCTCGGGCGAAACCTGTGCACTCGCGAACGCACCGACCGCGCGCCGGAGTACCGGTGCTGCTGCGGACCGCCCTTCGGTGAAGAGCAGAGCCAAGCCGTCGAGCAGCAGGTCGCGCGGAAGCGGATCGCGCGGATCAGGCGCCATCGCAGCGGCGCGGGAGACGTCGAGCAGGCTGCTGCCGGGACTCGCCAGGCGGCCGGCGCCCAGCGCTGCACTCCAGGCATCGAGATACGTATCGCGCGAGAGGCGCACATCGAGCGGTTCGAGTCTTCTCGCCGCCTCGAGCAACAGCAGTGGCGAGTCTTTGGCGCGGTTCTGGACAAATGCGATTTCGGCCTTCAGCCGATGGACCCGGGCTCGTCCCAACTCGTCAAGCGGTCCTGCGGCCGCGACCGCGAGCAGCCCGCGAACCACATCGAACGCGCCCGCCCGTAGGCCGGCGTCGGCGGCAGCGAGCGCTCTTTCAGCTCGTCGAGCTGGATCGCCTGTTAACGCGGACGCTCGCTGCAAGAACGCGGCAGCGGCCGCAAGGCCGCCGCGCGCTTGCGCCCGGCCCGCCGAGAGCTCGAGCTCGCGGGCGATCTCTTCGTCAGGGCCGGTAGCCGCAGCCGCGCGGTGCCAGGCACGACGATCGGGATCGACTTCTGCATCCGTCACGTCGGCCAGCGCCAGGTGGGCGGCTCGGCGCTCCGGGCCGTCGGCACTCCGGTAGACGGCGGATCGTGCCAGCGGGTGACGGAATGTGACGCGCTCGCCAATTACCAGCAGACCGTGCGCCTCCACGTCATCGGCAGTCGTCCGCCCGATGCCCAGGCGGTCAGCGGCGCGCCAGAGCAGCAGCGGATCGCCGAGCGGCTCCGCTGCCGCAAGCAACAACAAGCGCCGCGCGTCAACAGGAAGCAGCTGCAGTTGTCGAACGAAGCTCCTCTCGATCCGTCCCGAAAGATCCTGCGCTCCGAGCAGCCCAAAGCCCCCCGCCAACTCAGTCGCTGTCAAGCCACGCGGCAACTCCAACAGCGCGAGGGGATTCCCGCGCATTTCGGCGATGATTCGATCGCGGACTCGCTCATCCAGCTGGAATCGCACCGCCGCAGAGAGCAGCGCGCGCGCCTCCCCATTGTCCACGCCGTGCAACTCCAGCTCGGGCAGATGCTGAAACGCATCGTCAGGCTCACGCGCCGCGAATACGATGCCGACGGGATCGGCCAGCAAGCGACGGGCTACAAAGGCGAGTGTCCGGGCCGAGGCCTGATCGAGCCACTGCGCGTCATCAACAACACAGAGCAGCGGACGCTCTTCCGCCACCTCCGAGAACAAGCTCAGCACCGCCAGTCCGACGAGAAACCGATCCGGGGCGGGGCCAGCGCTCAGGCCGAAAACGATGTCGAGCGCCTGTCGCTGCGGTGCGGGAAGCCTTTCGACCCGATCGAGCAGCGGCGTGCAGAGCTGATGCAAGCTGGCATAGGCCAGCTCCATCTCGGACTCAACCCCCACGGCCCATACGACGTGTAGGTCGGACGCCGTCTCGACGAGGTGCTCCACCAGGGCGGTCTTCCCGATGCCGGGTTCACCCCGCAGAACCAATGACCGACTCTCGCCCCGGCGGATGTCGTCGATCAGGCCTTCCAAAAGAGCGCACTCGGCGGCTCGCCCGAGCAGGGTTGGGCGCAGACCCGTTCCCCGAAACTGCCTTTCCATTGGCTCTTAGGATCCTAGAGGCCGAGTCTCAGAATGTCGACCTCACTCGGTGAGGCGGGCCCGTCCTAACCTGGCATGGCGACGTCGCACGGGCCGCGAACATCGATGTCAGAGGCCGCTGCGGTCACGGACAGCGGAACCCGGAATCGCGCCTGTCCGCTACACGCCTGCACGCTGGCGGTCGTCGGCGAGCGCGTCGCGTAGCTGCTTGCGCGAGCTGATGCCGAGCTTCGAGAACACCTTCCCGACATGCCATTCGACGGTGCGCGCGCTGATGAAGAGTTTCGCGCCGATCTCGGGATTGGAAAGACCGTCTCTAGCGAGGCGCGCCACTTGGGCTTCCTGCGCGGTCAACTCGACGCGCGCTTCGACTTTGCGTTTCCGCACTCGCGCGCCCGTGCCGGCGAGCTCGCGCCGCGCTCGCTCTGCGAACGCGTCCATCCCGATCGCAACGAACATCTCGTAGGCAACGTTCAGTTCACGGCGCGCGTCCAGGCGGCGATTCATCCGTCGGAGCCATTCGCCGTACAAGAGGTGGGTACGCGCTAGCTCTGTGCGGATTCGACTGCGGCTCAACTGCTCAAGCGCCTCGCGGAACAGGCCTTCGGCGGCGTCGCCTGCCAGGAGTGCGCGCGAGCGAGCTGCGATCCCCAGCGCCCACACGGTCTTGGTCGCCGTTGCCTTCCGGGCGAGGCGATCGAGAGCGTCCGTGGCCAGGTCGATATTGCCGGTTCGCGAAGCCGACTCAACCAGCTCCGCTAGACCCCAATTCTCGAGGACAAGCTCTCTATGTTCGCTGGCGCGACGGCCGGCAGCCGTTGCGTCCGCGTACTCGGCCAAGCCGTTGCTGAGGACCGCGCTGGCGTATTCCGCGATGGCGACTGCGATTCCCTCGCCGCGGGCGCTCGCGTCGCGGATCGTGGCTTCGATCAGTGCTCGCGCCTGGCGCCCCTGACCGCGCCACGCGAGGAGCTGCAAGGCGGGGTACGGCGCCGTTCGCATCCCCGTCGCTTCCTGCACCGCCGCCAGCTCGGTGACCAGAGTGGCGGCCGACTCGAACTCGCCGCTGAAGACCACGATCGTTGAGCATGAGGTGAGCGCGCGTCCAAGCTCGCTGAGCGCGCCGGCTCTGCGTGCGAGCTCGAGGTACTGGCGGGACAAGACGTACGCGCTTTCGTCGTCCCACAGTTCGAGGGCGATGACGATGCCGTACCAGGCCCAGCGCAGCCGTTCCTCGGGTGGGAGCTCGGCGGTGGACAACCTCTGCAGAGCGTTGCGGCACACGGGAACGGCCGCCGCGTAGTCATCTGCGAGGGCGACGTAGGCGTCGAGGAGCAGGTCGGCGGCCGTCGGCTCTACGGAAGGCCGTGGGCCGTTCGCCGCCGCGAGTGCTACTTGCGAGACTCCGACCCGCTCGTTCAGGCGCGCCCCGAAGTGCGCGGCGCCGAACGCGTCGAGGTATGTCTGGCGCGCGATTTGCGGGTCAAGCGACTCGAGACGGCCAGCGGCGGCAAGTAGGAGCGGCGTCGCGGCGTTGCCTCGGCTCGACGCCAGCTCCAGCTGAGCGCGTAGCAGGTCGACCCGCGCGCGCTGCCGTTCGTCGAGCGGCCCGGAGGACACCACGGTGAGCAGGGATCGCGCGGTGTCGAATGCCCCGGCGGTGACGTTGACGTAGGCAGCGTCGAGCGCTCGTCGCACCCGGTGTGCCGGGTCGGGCGTCAATTCGGTCGCGCGCGTGAGGAAGGCTGAAGCTGCAGCGACCCCTCCGCGAGACTCGGCGCGGCTTGCGGAGCGCTCGAGGTCGGCGGCGACCTCCTCGTCGGGTGTCGTCGTTGCTCGCCCACGGTGCCACGCACGTCGGTCGGGGTCGGTCTCGGGATTGGTCGCCTCGGCGAGAGCGCGGTGCGCACTGCGGCAGTCCTCGGCCGAGGCGGTGTGATAGGCCGCCGATCGGACGAGCGGGTGCGCGAACTCGACGCGCTCTCGTAGCCGGACGAGGCCGGCGTCGACCGCGGGGCCGAGCGCAGCCATTTCCAGCCCGAGCTCCTGGGCGGCTCGGTGAAGGAGTACGGGGTCGCCCAGCGGCTCCACAGCCGCCGTGAGAACGAGGAGCTGCGTTTCCGGGGGGAGCTGGAGGAGGCGCCGGGCGTAGCTCTGCTCCACTTTCCCGGCGACGGACCGGTCCTTCGGAATGGCGAATCCCCCCGCCAGACCCGCGCCGCTCCACGCGCGCGGCAGCTCGCGGAGCGCAAGCGGGTTGCCATGGCTCTCGGTGACGATCTGATCGCGTACGGCGGCGTCGAGCGGGCCATGCACGTTCTCCAGCAGCAGCGCGCGTGCATCGCTTTCGCGGAGGCCTTCGATCCGTAGCGCGGGAAGCCCGACGAGGACGTTGTCGCCGACGCCCGTGCGCGCCGCGACGACCAGCGCTATCCGCTCGGCCAGAAGGCGGCGGGCGACGAAGCCGATGATCTGGGCCGAGCTCTGGTCGAGCCACTGTGCGTCGTCGACGATGCACGCGAGCGGCTGGCGCTCGGAGACCTCAGCGAACAGCGTCAG
>JALZFG010000035.1 GCA_030861645.1 Actinomycetota bacterium | reverse complement strand
GTTCGGTCCTCGAGGCCGTCTACCTGATCTTCAACGAGGGCTATTCCCCGACCGCTGGCGAATCGTGGGTGCGGACCGAGCTGCTGGAGGAGGCGCTTCGCCTCGGCCGCATCCTGGCCGGCCTGATGCCAGACGAATCGGAGGTCCACGCCCTCGTCGCGTTGATGGAGCTCCAGGCGTCGCGGTCGCGAGCCCGCGTCGGGCCGAGCGGCGAGCCGATCCTGTTGAAAGACCAAGACCGCTCGCGCTGGGACTACGTGCTCGTGACGCGCGGTCTGGCCGCACTCGAACGGGCTATGAGCCTTGCGGCGCCGCTCGGGCCGTACGCCCTGCAGGCCGCGATCGCCGCCTGCCACGCGCGTGCCCGCGCCCCAGAGGACACCGACTGGAAGCAGATCGTGGCGCTCTACGACGCGCTGGCGCAGGTCATGCCCTCGCCCGTGGTCGAGCTGAACCGGGCGGTGGCGGTGTCGATGGCCTTCGGACCCGAGGCGGGCCTGGAGCTGGTGGACGCCCTCGCCGACGAGCCCGCGCTGCGGGACTACCACCTGCTGCCGAGCGTGCGCGGCGATCTGCTCGCGAAACTGGGGCGCGGCCACGAGGCGCGTCGCGAGTTCGACCACGCGTCCGCCCTTGCGACGAACGTCCACGAGCGCAAGTTGCTTCGCGAGCGTGCCAGCCGCGCGGTGGCATAGGCGAAACCCGCGAGCACCGGATCGGGTTGCCGCGGCCCGCTGAGCGCTACCAGCAGCCAGTCAGCCCAGGACTGGTGTAACTCGTCGATTCTGTCGCAGCTCAGGCCGAGGTGCCTCGCGAGCCTCCTGTCCGGCGCTGTCCTCGTTGAGGCGGGCGTGGGCGTCGGAGACGACGAGCTCGGCGCCGCGTCTGCCAGGGCCGCGGCCGGTAGCCGTTGCGATGTGTCAGCCGCTCATTCGTCCGCTCGCCGCACTCGGCGCCGATCAGCTGCGAGACCTCCGCCTCCGTCAGCTGCTGCACGACCCGCTCAGGCGTCATCCTCTTCGCGACGGTGGTCGGACCTGAAGTACTGCTTCACCTCGGGCGTGGTAGTGGGTCTGGATCGCGGCCTCGACGCCGTTGCCGTCGAGCGACCGCCCTGCTTTGGCGGTGTAAGGCTCGCTCGTGAAGTCTCGGTGACGAGCGGATCGGCCGGCGCTGCGGGCCAGAGATTGCGCTTCAGCTTCGGTTCGCGCGCAATCGCTCTCGCCCGAGCTCGCGCCGGCGCGTTTCGAGCCGGCGCACCTTCTGGTTGAGCTCGCGCGCAAACTCGTCGAGCTTCGCGCACCGGGCGGCGACGAGCTCGAGCTGCTGCCGGGAGAGCTCGATCCCGCGGTCGAGGATGGCGATCCGCTCCTCGTCCGTCGGGTCGCCGTACCACTGGTCGCGGAGCGCAGCCCGTGCCTCCTCGGCGTCGGCGAGCGCCGCGAGCTCCTCGAGCGAGAGACCGAGCAGGTCGCGAAGGCGGATCAGCTCGCGCAGCCGGGTGACGTCGGCCTCGGTGTAGTGGCGGTGTCCGCCCTTGCTGCGGGCGCCGCCGCCGTGAAGCAGGCCGAGCTCCTCGTAGTAGCGGATCGTGCGCGGCGTGACGCCGACCTGTTCGGCGACCTCGCCGATACGCAGCGTGCGCTCCTCCGCCGCTCTCATGCGGCGTCCTCCACCGGCTCCATCCCCGTCGGCGCGCCCGCGGGCACGGTCGCATCGACGTGGTGGTACTTCCCACCGCGAAGCAGTGATGCAACGGCGGCGACCGCGCAGGCGACGGCCGCGAACACGAACGCGTACACCAGCGCCGTGTGGAACGGCGACGAGATCAGGTGCGGGAAGAACTGACGCCCCGTCAGCACGTTGCTCTGCCCGGCGGGGAGTGCGTCCAAGACGTGCGGGCCGAGCAGCGTCGCCATCGGGTTGTAGCCGAGGAACGATGCGAACAGCGTCGCCACCGGCGGGAGGTGCGAGACGCGCGCGGCATCCGTCGGAGGCACGCCGTGCGCGACGAGTCCCTGCTGCAGTGTGTGCGGCAGGACGGACGCGAGCCCGACGATCATCAGCGTGAAGAAGACACCGATCGACAGCACACTCGCGGAGTTCTGAAACGTTGCGAGCATCCCCGCGCCGGCGCCACGCTGCGCCGGAGGCAGCGAGTTCATCACCCCGGCGCTGTTCGGGGAGGCGAAAAGGCCCATGCCAAGCCCGTTCAGCAGCAGGACGAGCGCGAACCAGGGATACGCGAAGTTGACCGGCAGCACGATCAGCAGCAGGAAGCTGAGCGCTGCGAGCACCATGCCGCCGGTGGCGAACGGCCGCGCGCCGAAGCGGTCCGAGAGCCAGCCGGACGCCGGCCCGGCGACGAGGAAGCCGGCGACGAGAGGGAGCATGTAGATGCCGGCCCAAAGCGGCGTGCGCGAGAAGTCGTAGCCGTGCCGCGGCAGCCAGATCCCCTGCAGCCAAATGATGAGGATGAACTGGAGCCCGCCGCGGCCGATCGCCGCGAGCAGCGAGGCGACGTTGCCGGCGGCGAACGCGCGGACCTTGAACAGCTCGAGGCGGAACATCGGGTCCGCCACGTGCAGCTCAATGAGGCAGAAGACGACGAGCAGCGCGATGCCGCCGAGCAGCATCGAGAGGACGAACGGCGAGGTCCAACCCATGTCGTGGCCGCCGAACGGCTGGATGCCGTACGTAATCCCGATCATGACACCGACGAGCCCGAGCGCGAATGTCAGGTTGCCCCACCAGTCGATCTGCGCCGCCTTGCGGACTCCGAGCTCGCGCAGCGAGCGGAACGACCAGACGGTGGCGATGATCCCGACCGGCACCGAGACCAGGAAGATCAGCCGCCACGAGACTGGCGCGAGCACGCCGCCGAGGACGAGCCCCAAGAACGAGCCCGCGATCGCGGAGATGGAGTTCACGCCCATCGCGAGGCCGCGCTGGTGCGCGGGGAACGCGTCCGTGAGGATCGCACTCGAGTTGGCGAACAGCAGCGACGCGCCCACTCCCTGTCCCACGCGCATGAGGATCAGCCAGATCGCGCCCGCGCTCCCGTGCATCCACGTGATCGAAAGCAGGATCGAGAAGGCCGTGAAGACGGCGAAGCCGAGGTTGAACATCCGCACGCGGCCGTAGATGTCGCCGAGCCGGCCGAGGCTGACGAGCAGCACGGCCATCACGACCATGAAGCCGAGGATCATCCAGAGCAGATAGCTCGTGTTGCCGGGGGCGAGCGGATTGATGCGGATGCCGCGGAAGATGTCGGGCAGCGCGATCAGCAGGATCGACGCGTTGATCGTCGCCATCAGCATCCCCAGGGTCGTATTCGAGAGCGCGACCCACTTGTAATCGAGCCGCCTCATGCGCGCGCGCTCGGGAGCAACGCGTTCTGGCCCCACCAGCAGATCTGCAACGAGTTCCCTTTCGTCGCCCACGTCGGTAGTTGACGTTTACGTAAAGTACTATACGGGATGTCGGCCGCGCGAGGTCATGTGGCTCGCGAGCCGACCGGGACTACGTCGCCGCCCTCGAAGGGCTGCCAACCTCATGAAGGATCACGCCGTGGAGCTCGTGCGGGTCATCCGAGATCCTGCGTCGATAGGCGGGCGCGAACCGCCCAGCAGCGACCGTGCCTGCGAGCGCGTCTGCGCTGCGAGGCGATCTACCTCCGCATCTGGCCGCCCAGCGCTGCTGAGCGGAGCGACTGCCGGTGCGAGGTCCCGTAGGATCCACACGTGACTTTCGCACCGATCATCCTGGTTCCCGGATTCTGGCTCGGAGGGTGGGCGTGGGATGACGTCGTCTCGGTCCTCCGGGCCGACGGGCACGACGTCACGGCACTCACGCTGCCCGGTCTCGAGTCGGTTGACGCCGACCGTTCCACGATCAGGCTGTCCGACCACGTCGACGCGATCTGCGAGGTCGTGACCGCCGCGCGGCGCCCTGTCGTGCTCGCCGTGCACAGCGGAGCCGGCGCCGCCGGGTATGCCGCGAGCGACCGCGTCCCCGAGCGCATCGCCGCCATGGTCTACGTCGACTCGGGTCCGGCGACGGGCCCGCTGGACCCCGGCTTCGACGCTGTCGAGAAGCCACTGCCCTCGCGGGAGGAGCTCGAGGAGGAGGAGAACCTCGACGGGCTCAGTGAGGAGCAACTCGAGACGTTCCGGCGGCGTGCCGTGCCCCAGCCAGGCGGCGTGCTGCGCGACGCGCCCGAGTTGATCAACGACGCGCGACTCGACGTGCCGAGCACGGCCATCTGCACGGGGTTCACGTCCGACCAGTACAAGGCCGCGGTCAAGGAGGGCTACGCATGGCTCGCCGGTTTCGCGGAGCTACGCGACGTCACCTGGGTCGACCTGCCGACGAGCCACTGGCCCATGTGGTCACGCCCGGAGGAGCTGGCCGCCGTGATCGGCGATGTCGCGCGGAAGGTGTCGGCGGGCTGAAGAGCGAATACGACCCGAGCGTCATGCCGCCGCGTTCGCTCGCAAATGCGCGCTGAGTAGTGGTATCGGTAGAGCATGCCCTCGGGCGTCATGGTCGTTGCTGCAGCATCGCGGATGTCCCTCCACCGCGCCGGTCTGCTCCGCTGGGGGCCGAGTGTGTTGGCGCCGCGGCGCTCAAAGCGCGCGGTCGAACGCCGAGGGCTGATCGGGCGAAGCGGTCGCTGAAGGCGCTTCAGGCCGAGGATGAGCTGCATGAGGCTGCGATGGCACTCCGCGCTCGCACCAACACGCGGGAGGCCGCCTGAGACGGCGTCTCGCGCCCGTCGTAGCGAAGAGACCTATAGAAAGAGCCCCGTGTCCGAGGCTCTTTCCGTAGCAGGCCTGTAAGCCGGATTCTGTCTTGGGCGACCATCCATCTGGGCCGCCGGTCTCCCGGCGGCTCAAGCAGCGCACCCGGCCCCTCGGCGGGCCACCTGGTGGCGGGGCCTGTTCGCCTTGCACCGGACGGGGTTTGGCGAGCCGCCGTGTCACCACGACGCTGGTGGGCTCTTACCCCACCCTTTCACCCTTACCGGCCGGCGTCTCCGGAGAGAGCGTGTCGCCGGCTGGCGGTCTC
This sequence comes from Actinomycetota bacterium, assembly GCA_030861645.1. Taxonomy (GTDB): domain Bacteria; phylum Actinomycetota; class Thermoleophilia; order Gaiellales; family Gaiellaceae; genus JALZFG01. The sequence continues at coordinate 37 of JALZFG010000035.1, read as the reverse complement.
CTTTCTGTGCCACTTTCCGTCGGCTTTCGCCGCCTGG
>JALZFG010000031.1 GCA_030861645.1 Actinomycetota bacterium | reverse complement strand
AGCCTACGAGGCGGCCGCGTACTGGGCGGCGAGACGGCCGAGCTCGGGCAGCAGGCGCGGTTGCGGCGGCGGCGCGAACGAGCCGCGCGTGAACGGCCGGTACGTCGGGCACGGACGCTCGCGCGCCAGCGCGCACAGGCCGGATCGGTGAAAGTAGCAGTCCCCGCACGTCACGTCGACCCGCTCTCGTACTCCCGCTGAGAAGGGCCGATGCGAGGTCACGTGCAGGCGGCGATCATACGACGAAGGGCGCCGAATGCAAGGAGACTCAGGTGCGGAAAGCGTGCAATTTCCGGCATGTTCCATCGGGGCGGGTCGGGCGGAACTACCCCGCGCGCCGGCGTGTTGTCAACGCACGCAACGCCTGGCGGAAGCTCCGGACCGCGAGCACGGTCAGACCGTCCGCGTAGCGGCGGGCGACAGCCGCGTTCTCACCCGCGGGGACGACGAGCACGTCGACTCCGGTCTCGCGCGCGCCGATCGTCTTCTGCTTCAGGCCGCCGACCGGGAGGACGGAGCCGCCGATGTCCAGCTGCCCGGTCGCGGCGACGCGCCGCCCGTGCGTCACGTTTCGGCCGAGCTCGCTGACGATGTCGAGCGCGAACGCGAGGCCGGCGGACGGGCCGCCGATGTCTCCGGTCTCGATTCGGACGCGCACGGGGAGCCGGATGGTCGCGGCCTGGTCGACGACGATCCCGATGATCGCGCGGTCCGGCGTCTCTGGGTCGGCAACCGTCGACACGTCGACACGCCGCACGGTGCCTTCGCGACGGACCGCGAGCTGGACGCGGTCGCCCGGGCGCCGCCCGCGCATCACCCGGCGAAGCGCGAGCGGGCTGCGGACCCGCTCTCCATTGACAGCGACGACGACGTCGCCCGGGCGAAGCTTGCCGACGGCGGGCGTGTCGGACAGGACCGCCGTGACGAGTGCGCCGGCAGGTACGGCCGCAACCCGGTACCCGAGCGCACGCAGGGCGACAGCCGCCCCGATCTCCTGCGAGCGCTCCATCGCGCGGGCGTCCGCCTGGCGGCGCTGCTGCTGCGTCACCCCGGGCGGCGTGATCGCCGATTCGGGCACGAGGGTGGACCCCGAGCGGATGCTGGACACGAGCCGCTCGAGCAGGTTCGCCCGCCGAACGAGGACGTCGACGAGGTAGATCCCCCCCGCCCGCGAGCTCGGCCGTTCGCCCTGCACGTGCACGAGCGGCTCGACCGGGCGCGCGCGATCCGGCAGGAAGATGTAGTCGTTCGAGGGGACGAGCCACAGCATCGCGGCGACGATCGCGAGCAGGACGAAGCCGCCGACGAGCAGGCGTGCCGGCGAGAGACGCCCGAGCACGAGGGGAGAATAGTTGCGGGCTCCGGCCCCGCCCGGCGCCTAGAGGAGGCTGCGGGTGAGCCCGCCGTCGACGGGGACGACCGCGCCGGTCACGTACGACGGCCGCGCGGACGCGAGCATGCATATGACGTCGGTGACCTCATGCGGACGCGCCAAACGGCGAAGGGGGAATCCGACGCAGGTCGCGCTGCTCGGTCCCTCCACGTAGACCTCGGCGAGCCGCTCGGTGTCGATTCGATCTGAGCTATCGAGTTGACGGTGGTGCCGTCCGGGCGATCTCGCGCGCAAGCGTGTGCGCCGAGCCGATGACGCCCGGGCGCCCGACGGTGTTCGAGAAGGCGAGCCGTCGATGCGCTCGCGCACGGAGCTGGACGTGATGTTGATCCGGCGGAGGCGCCGCAAACGATCGCGGTGCGGCCTCCGAGGCCGAGATCCACTACGTCGACAGGATCGTGACGACGTCGCGGACGGCGTCCGCGGAGCGCGCCAGCGCCTCGCGCTCCTCGGGCGTGAGCTCGAGCTCGACGACCTCCTCCACGCCGGCGGCGCCGAGCTTCACCGGCACGCCCATGTAGAGGCCCTCGATGCCGTACTCGCCCTCGAGGTACGCCGTGCACGGGAGGATCCGCTTCTCGTCGAGCGCGACGGCGTTGACCATCTGCACCGCGGCGGCACCCGGCGCGTACCAAGCCGAGGTCTTCAGCAGGTCGACGATCTCGCCGCCGCCCTTCGCCGTTCGCTCGACCATCTCCTGGACCCGGCCCTCGGAGACGAGGCTCGGCAGCGGGATCCCGCCGACGCCCGTCGCGGAGACCACCGGGACCATCTGGTCACCATGGCCGCCGAGGACCATCGCGGTTACGTCCTTGACGGACGCGCGCGTCTCCCAGGCGATGAACGTCGAGAAGCGGGCGGTGTCGAGGATGCCCGCCATGCCGAAGACACGCTCCTTCGGCCAGCCGGAGACGTTCTTCGCGACGTGGCACATCGCGTCGAGCGGGTTCGAGACGACGATCAGGATCGCCTCCGGCGATTGGGCGACGGCCTGCTCGGTGACGGAGCCAACGATGCTCTCGTTCGTCGCAACGAGGTCGTCGCGGCTCTGGCCGGGCTTGCGGGCGACGCCCGCGGTGATGACGATGACGTCGGAGCCCGCCGTCTCCTCGTACCTGTTCGTGCCCCTGACGTTCGGCTCGTAGCCGAGCACCGCCCCCGCCTGGTTGATGTCGAGCGCCTTTCCCTGAGGCAGGCCCTCGACGATGTCGACGAGCACGACGTCCGCGTAATCGCGTCGCGCGAGCTCCTGCGCGCAGGTCGCACCGACGTTCCCGGCGCCCACGATCGTGACCTTTCGCCGCGTTGCGTAAGGGCGGAACTCGTGCCGGCCGAGCTCGAGCGACATCAGACGGTGACGCTCAGCTTCCCGACGATCGCGTCCGCAACGTCGCTCGTGCCGACCGCCGTCGGGTCGTCGCGCGTGGGCTTCA
>JALZFG010000014.1 GCA_030861645.1 Actinomycetota bacterium | reverse complement strand
GGTCACCTCTCACTCCCGGACCGGCCCGGGCTTGGGGTCGATCTTATCGACGAGGTCGCGCGTGAGCACCCATACGACCCGAACGCATATCTCAACATCCATGCTGAGGGCTGGGAGCGACGTCTCGGCAGGATTCCGGCGGTCGGGGAGGGGATCGCGCGTGCAGGATGAGCTCGTCGCAGCCGACGAGGAGGCGCTTGCCGCCGTCTCCGCCCGATCCCTGCTTGCCGATCGCACCGTCATCCTGACGGGTGCGACCGGCGGGATCGGGGGCACGGTCGCGCGCATGCTCGTAGCCGCCGGCGCCCGCATCGGCGTCACCGACCTCGGGCACGAGTGCGTCGAGACGCTCGTCGAGGAGCTGCGCGGAAGCGGTGCCCAGGTTCTCGGCGAGGCCCTCGACGCGAGCTCATGGGCGGCCTTTGCCGCGTTCCACGCGCGCGCCGAGAACGAGCTCGGACCACTCCACGGCCTCGTCAACTGCGCCGGAGCATGGGCTCCGCGACCTTTCGACCAGATCGACGAGCGCACGTGGGACGACGCGCTCGCCGCCAATCTCGGCACCGCCTTCGCCGCTTGTCGCACCGTCCTCCCCCGAATGGTCGAGCGTCGGAGCGGCTCCGTCGTGAACTTCGCCTCGACCGCCGGCGAATACGGAAGCATCACGCCGGCGTCGCACTACGCCGCGGCGAAGGGCGGCGTGATCGCACTAACGAAGTCGCTCGCGCGAGAGGTCTCGCCTCACAACGTCCGCGTCAACGCCGTCTCCCCCGGACCAATCGACACTCCCGCCCTCGCGGCGACGCCCGAGCAGAAGGCCGCGGTCGCCACGCGCACGCTGTTCGGCCGGCTCGGCCGGCCGCACGAAATAGCTGCCGTCGGCGTTTTCCTCCTCAGTCCCCTGTCCACGTTCGTGACAGGGCACGTCCTGCGTGTGAATGGAGGGGCTCTGCTGTGAGCGCGGGCGCTGCGACCGCCGATGGTCGCGCCGGCATCATCAGCTCGCGGATCGCGCGCATCGAGACGATCCGGATCGCGGCCCAGCCGAACATCCTTTGGGTCGAGCTGACTGACGGGGACGGCTTCACGGGACTCGGCGAGACGTACTACATCCCGACCGCCGTCGAGGCCGTCATCCACGACATGGCGGCACCCCTCGTTCTGGGGAGGGACGGGTCGCGGATCGAGGACGTGTGGCAGACGCTCTTCGCCTGCGCGAACTTCTACGGATTCGCTGGCTCGGAGATGCGCGCCTTCTCCGCGCTCGACATCGCACTCTGGGACCTGCTCGGGAAGCGAACCGGCCTCTCTGTCTCGACGTTGCTCGGCGGCCGCGTGCGGGACGAGATTCGGATCTACAACACGTGCGTCAACGCCGGCGGGTTCGACGACATGGACGGGTGGCTGGAGCGACCGGGTGACCTCGCCGAGGACCTGCTAGCGGACGGGTTCACGGCAATGAAGATCTGGCCCTGGGACCGCTTCGCGCCCCAGATCGCGAGCGAGCTCGTGACGGGTCCTGCCGGCTGGTCGGCGATGGGGCCGGTGGGGCACGACCTGACGCCCGACGCGCTCGAGGCGGGGCTCGCCACCGTGGAAGGAATCCGCGACCGCGTCGGGACACGGATGGACGTCATGATCGAGGGCCACTCGCGCTGGGACGTCCACGCCGCACTACGGATCTGCCGGGCGCTCGAGCCGTACGAGGTCGCGTGGGTCGAGGACATCATCCAGCCGGATAACCGCGCTGACCTTGCGCGGCTCGCGAGCGAGACACGGGTGCCGCAGTGCGTCAGCGAGCGTCTGATCGGAAAGCACGCCTATCGCGACGTCCTCGAGGCGCAAGCGGCGCACGTCGTCATGGTCGACGTGGTGTGGACGGGTGGGTTGAGCGAAGCTCGGAAGGTTGCCCACCTCGCCGACGCGTACCACCTTCCGGTCGTGCCGCATGACTGCGTCGGCCCCATCTCGCTCGCAGCCTCGCTTCAGCTCTGTGCGCACGCCCCGAACGCGAAGATCATGGAGATCGTGCGCGGCTTCCACCGCGGTTGGTACCACGACGTCGTCACGAATCCGATACCGGTTGCGAACGGCCGCGCTGTCATCCCGAATCTCCCCGGACTCGCGACGGAGCTCCTCCCTGAGGTCCGCAACCGCGAGGACGCGATCGTGCGCACGAGCACCGACTGATGGCCGTCGCGCTCCTGACCGATAGCGACCGCTTCCCGTTCGATGATGACGATCGGGCGACACTGGCGCTCGCCGGCGTGGAGCTCCGCGAGCTGCCCGGGCACGAGCCCGGAAGGCTGGTCGAGGCGGGGCGCGACGCTGACGTCATCTTCATCTACTACGGAAAGTTCACGCGCGACGTGATCGAACAGCTCGACGGCTGCCGCGTGCTCGCCCGCTGCGGCACCGGCTACGACAACATCGATGTCGCTGCCGCGCGCGCGCGAGGGATCGAGGTTGTCTACGTGCCCGACTACGGGATCGACGACGTCTCCGACCACGCCCTAGCGCTCCTTCTCGCGTGCGCGCGCAAGATCGCGCTGGCCGATCGCGCCGTCCGGCGCGGCGAATGGCCTCACTACGCGCGCCTCGCACCGCTCCGCCGCCTACAGGGCCAGACGCTCGGTTTCCTCGGCTACGGGCGCATTGCGCGCGCCCTTGCCCGGAAGGCGCGGCCGCTCGGACTTCGCCTGATCGCCCACGACCCATACGTGGGCGAGGCGGACGTCGAACTCGTTGCGCGCGACGAGCTGTTTGCTCGCGCGGACATCGTTTCCATCCACGTACCGCTGAGCGACGAGACTCGTGGCACCGTCGGGAAACGCGAGTTCCGCCTGATGAAGCCGAATTCGGTCGTCATCAACACAAGCCGGGGGGCCGTGGTCGAGGAGCAAGCGCTCGCCAAGGCCCTGTCGGACGGCGTACTGGCTGCCGCCGGCATCGACGTCTTCGAGACCCAGCCGCTGCCCTCCGACCACCCGCTCCGCGGCTGCGAGACGGCTGTCTTCACCCCCCACTCCGCGGCCCACACCGAGGAGTCGCTCGCGGAGGTGCGCAAGCGCCCGCTCGCCGATGCACTTCGCGTGCTCCGCGGCGAGGCTCCGCTACACCCGGTGCCGTGAGAGACGGCCTTTACCGGACGATGCGCATGATTCGCCGCTTCGAGGAGCGGGTCGTCGACCTCGTGAATGCCAACGAGATCGCTGGCGTCACGCATGAGTACGTCGGCCAGGAGGCGGTGGCGGCGGGGGTCTGCGCCGCCCTCCGTCAGGACGACGTCATTACGAGCACCCACCGTGGACACGGTCACCTACTTGCTAAGGGCGCGGATCCACGGCGGATGATGGCCGAGCTGCTTGGACGGACGACGGGGCTGAACCGGGGCCGCGGCGGCTCGATGCACATCGCCGACCTCAGCCTTGGCGTATACGGCGCGAACGGAATCGTCGCCGCCGGAACGCCGTTCGCCGCGGGTGCCGCGTGGGCAGCAGTGCAGGAAGGCTCGGATAGGGTCGCGGTCTCCTTCTTCGGAGACGGCGGCGTCAACCAGGGCGTGCTGCTCGAGACGATGAATTTGGCTTCGGTCTGGGAGCTCCCGGTGATCTTCGTCTGCGAGAACAACGGGTATGCCGTGACGATGGCGGCGGAGCGTGCTACCGCCGGGTCGATCGTCGAACGCGCTCGCTCGTACGGCATGCCAGCGGAAGCGCTGGACGGAATGAACGCCGAGGAGGTGCTGGAGGCGACCGAGCGCGCGGTCGAGCGGGGGCGAGCGCGCGAAGGGCCGAGCTTCCTCGAGTGCCGCACCTACCGCTTCTTCGGGCATCACACCGCCGAGCGGACGATGAAGCTCGGCTACCGCACGGAGGACGAGATCGCGGTTTGGCGCGCGCGCGACCCGCTCGAGGTTACTGGTGGGCAGCTCGATGCGCGCGTACGAGCGAAGATCGACGAGGAGGTCGAGCTCCTCCTCGACGAGGCAATCGAGTTCGCGCGCGCGAGCGAGCGCCCGGAGCCCAATGAGGCGCTCGACTTCATGTACGGGGATGGCTATCGGCCGCGACAGGGGATCGCCTGATGCTCAGGCTCCGGTATCTACAGGCGCTCGCGAAGGCGCTCCGAGATGAGATGGCGCGCGACCCAGCGGTGTTCGTGCTCGGGGAGGACATCCGGAAGTCGCTTCGCGGCGTCACGAAGGGGTTGGCCGAGGAGTTCGGATCTGATCGCGTACTGGACACGCCGATCTCCGAACAAGCCTTTACCGGCTTCGCGACGGGCGCCGCACTCGCGGGCCGGCGCCCGGTCGTTGAGTACCAGATCCCGAGCCTGCTCTACATCGCCTTCGAGCAGATCGTGAACCAGGCCCAGAAGCTTCGCCTCATGACGGGCGGCCAGGCGAAGGTTCCCGTCACGTACGTCATCCCCGGCTCCGGCGCGCGCCTCGGGCTCGCCGGACAGCACTCCGACCATCCGTACTCCCTCCTCGTCCATGCGGGCGTCAAGACCGTCGTGCCTGCGACACCGGATGACGCCTACGGACTCTTTGTCGCAGCAATTCGCGACGACGACCCCGTCGCCATCTTCGCTCCCGCCGCCGCACTCTCCGTCCGCGGTGACGTCCCCGAGGACCCGGACGAAGTCGAACTCGGTCGAGCGCGGATCCATCGCGAAGGGACGGACGTCACCGTCGTCGCCGTCGGGCACCTCGTCCACGAGGCGCTCGCACTCGCCGACGAGATGGCCGACGAGGTCTCGATCGAGGTGTTCGATCCGCGGACGCTGCTGCCGTTCGACTGGGACCTGCTAGCGCAGTCGCTCCACCGGACCGGGCGTCTCGTCGTCTACGACGACTCGAATCGCTCGTGCGGCTTCGCGGCAGAGATCCTGGCGACCGCGGCGGAGGAGATGAACCTCGTCGTGCCGCCGAAGCGCGTCACGCGTGCGGATGTCGTCGTCCCCTTCGCCGTCGAACTCGAGCTTGCCGTGCTCCCCAGTGGCGATCGCCTCGCCGCGGCAGTAAGGGCCGCCGTCCACGAGGAAGTGCGGCGGTGAGCGACGTGCAGATCCCGAAGATGGGAATGTCGACCGTCGAGGTCGACATCGTCCGGGTACTCGTCGCGCCGGGGCAGAAAGTAGCGGCGGACGACGTCGTGGTCGAGATCGAGTCCGAGAAGGCCAACTACGAGATTACGGCCGGTCAGGAGGGAACCGTTACGGAGGTTCTCGTAGAGGAGGGCGACGTCCGGAACGTCGGCGAAGTGGTGATTAGGCTCGACCCGTGAGAATCGCCCCTGCAGTCGTCGAGGCGCCCTTCGCCACCGCCCTCGTCGAGCTCGGGGAGCGGCGGACTGATCTCGTCGTCCTCTCGGCGGACCTCTCGAAGTACACCGACGTCCTTCCCTTCGCGGAGGCGTTTCCGGACCGGTTCGTCCAGGTCGGGATGGCGGAGCAGAACATGATGGGGGTCGCCGGTGGGCTCGCGAAGACCGGCTTCCTCCCGATTGCCGTCACCTACGGCGTCTTCGCGACCCGCCGCGCCTACGACCAAGTGGCGATGGCGCTGGCGACCGGTCCGAGTCGCGGTATTGTCGTCGCCTTCCTACCGGGGATTACGACGCCCTTCAAGGCGACCCACCAGGCGATTGACGACATCGCGATCATGCGCGCACTCCCGGGCATGACAGTGATCGACCCCGCCGACGCAACGGAGGTCGCAGCGGCCCTTGCGGCCGCCGTTGAGCACGACGGCGCCGTCTATATGCGCGGTCTTCGCGGAGCGGTCGCGCAGTTGTTCGACCCCGTCGACTTTCAGTTCCGCATTGGCATGCCTCGAGAGCTTTTGGCGGGGGATGAGATCGGGCTCGCTGGAAGCGGCCTCGGAACTCAGTGGGCGATGGAGGCGGCGAAGCTACTCGGGGCTGATGTCGGCCTGCTGCACGTGCCGACGCTCAAGCCGCTCAACATCGATGCCGTCGCCTCCTTCTGTAGTCGCTTCAACGTCGTGACAACCGTCGAGAATCACTCGGTGGTGGGAGGCCTCGCCGCCGCGATGGCGGAGGTGGTTACACACGAAGGGCTCGGCACGCGGATCCAGCCCCTAGGCGTTCCTGACCGCTGGGCCCCGGCCGGCTCGCTCCCCTTCATTCGAGCGCAGCTCGGACTCGACGCCGAAGGCATCGCGAGGAGCGCAGCCGCAGCATGAGCGTCACCGAGAGCAGTGCGCTTGCTCAGCGCGCTCATTCAATCCGCCGCACGGTTCTCGGGGCACCGCCGGCTCGACAACCTCGTGCTCCTCGTCGATAACAACCACATGCAAGCGGACGGCGCGACGGAAGACGTCATGAACGTAGAACCGGTACCGGAGAAGCTCCAGGCCTTTGGCTTCGCAGCGCGTCGAATCGACGCGCACAGCATTACCGAGATTTTGACGGCGTTCTCTGACGCGAGGGCGACACTCGGCCACCCGACCGCGCGCGTCTGCGAGACGCTCCCCGGCAAGGGTGTCCCGAGCTTGGAGCTCAACAGCAAGGTGCACTACATCCGCGGTCCGAGCGTTCTTTGGGAACGGGCGCTTGCGGAGCTCGGCTGACACGAAATACGCAAACGGTCTCGCCGTCCTCCTCGCGGAATCACATGATCGGGCTACGAACGGCCGATCGAATCAACCGGCGACCGGAGTTCTGACGTCCGCCAAACGGACGCCGGAGCGGACAGGACGACAGCGTCCAGCTCAGCCATCCCCTCCCGGGGCACCCCCGTCTCGCGACGCGCTCGCCCCCAAGACCCTCGCCCGGTTGCCGCGCGAACTTGTCAGAACTGACAAGTTGAAATTGGCGGGCGGACGCCGCATGTTGAGCGGAATCGGCGCGCGAACTTGTCCTTGCCAAGAGAGAACGGTGGCGACGCAGAGAACGACGCCGGCGGCACGAGGGCGCCGATCGTCACGCCCGCTCGCCGACCGCCAGCAGGTACTCCGCGTCGAAGCGTGCGTGGTCTGGTGTGCCGCGGTTCCACTCGTCAGCGAACCTGTTGAGCACCTCTTCGAACTCCGCTTCACGCCCCGCTCGGCGCGCGTTCGCCGCTGCGACGATCGTCGGCCCGTAGCGCTCCCGGAAATGCTCGCCGTAGTCGCGGGGGCGCTGGAAGGCGGTGACCTCCAGCACGCCACGCTCTAGCGTGCGCCACCGGACGCGGTCGCCGGCCAACTCGCGCAGGTGTTCCTCGCTGCCCCACAGTGGCGGTGGTTGCGCGCCGGGTGGC
>JALZFG010000517.1 GCA_030861645.1 Actinomycetota bacterium | reverse complement strand
GTACGTGGGCGAGCCGCGCTGGTCGTCCACCACCGCGACCTCGTCGCGTTCGGCGCCGAGCCGCAGCATCGTCCTCACGAAGTTCCGGGAGGTCCAGCCGAACAGGGCCGACGACCGCACGATCCAGGCATTCGCGCCCGCAGCCGCCTCGCCGTGGAGCTTGCTGCGCCCGTACGCCGACAACGGCCGCGGCGGGTCCGACTCGACGTAGGGCTCGCGCTTCTCGCCGTCGAACACGTAGTCGGTGGAGAAGTACACGACCGGAGCGCCGAGCGAGACGACGTGGCGCGTGCCGCCCGCGTTGACGGCGAGCGCCCCCTCCTCGTCCGCCTCGGCGCCGTCGACGTCCGTCCAGGCCGCAGCGTGCAGGACGGCGTCGAGACGAGGGAGCGCCGGGGCCGGCTGGCGCACGTCCCAGGCCGCCTGGTCGAGCGCGACGACCTCCTCGTCGCGAAACGTCTCGGCGAGCGCCCTCCCGAGCTGTCCGCCGGCGCCCGTTACGAGCAGGCGGCGGCGTCGCGCGGCGAGAGGATCGGCGAGCTCGTGCTCCAAAGGTGCTTGACGCGCGGGTCCGCCCAGCAGACGCCGTGCTCGTCCGGGTCGTCGGGGTCGTACTCCTCGGTCACGTGGTAACAGAAGAGCAGATCGGTCAGCGCCTCGAACCCGTGCGCGAGGCGACCCGGGATGTAGAGCGCGACCTCGTTCCCGTCGCCGATGTCCTCGCTGTACGTCTCGCCGGTCGCGCGATCGAGCACCACGACGCGCGCCGCTCCCTGGAGGCACGCGAAGAGGTCGTCCTGTCCGCGCTCGTGGTAGTGCAGGCCGCGGATCACTCGTCTCCGCGAGAACGAGACGTTCGTCTGGCGGGTCTGCTTCGGCAGAGCGCTCTCGCGACGGATCTCGACGAACCAGCCGCGCTCGTCCTCGACGCGCGTGAGCGGCACGCGCAGGAGACCGTCGATCACTCCCTGTTCGCCCCGTGCTGCCGGACGAAGTCGTTGACGGAGTAGTAGGCGTCGATCGACTCGCCCGCGTCGCCCCAGAAGCCCTCGAGCACGTCGTACTCCATGCGTCCCTGGTCGATGTACCAGTTGTTGACGTCGCTGATCTCGAGCTCGCCCCGCCCCGACGGCACAAGGGTGGGGATGACGTCGAAGACGGACGCGTCGTAGAAGTAGATCCCGGTCACGGCGTACTCGCTCGGCGGCTCCTGCGGCTTCTCGACGATGCGAGCGACGCGACCGCCGCCGTCGAACACCGCGACGCCCAAGTGGCGGAGGTGCTCGCGCTCGTCGAGCCTCGCGAGGAGGATCCGTGCGCCCTCGCGCTGCGCGCGGTAGCGCTCGACGGCAGGCTGGATCGACCGCTCGAGGACGTTGTCGGCGAGCATCACGACCACTCGCTCCCCGTCCGCGAACGGCTCGGCGAGACCGAGCGCCTCGGCGACTCCCCCCTCCTCCTCCTGGTAGGCGTAGGAGAGCCGGCCGATTCCCCACTGGTGACCGCTCCCGAGCAGTCGCAGGAACTCGCCGGCGTGCGTCCCGCCCGTCACCACCATCACCTCGCTCACACCGGCCTTGACGAGCGCCTCGATCGCGTACGTGACCATCGGCCGGTCGTAGATCGGGAGGAGGTGCTTGTTCGTGATCCGCGACAGCGGGTGGAGGCGCTTCCCCTTCCCGCCGGCGAGGATGACGCCTCTGAGCATGCGCGCCGCCATGCGCCGCGGATGCTACTTCCGGGTTAGGTCGGACGTAGACTCACGCGGGTGAAGATCTGCGCGAGCTGCGCAGAGGAGAACCCCGACCGCGCCCGCTTCTGCCTCGCGTGCGGATCCGAGCTCCCGCTCGAGCGAGACGAGCGGTTCCGCAAGGTGATTACGCTGCTCTTCTCGGACGTCGTCGGCTCGACCTCGCTCGGCGAGAAGCTCGACCCCGAGGCGCTCTCGAACGTGATGACGCAGTACTACGAGACGATGAAGCCGATCGTCGAGCGCCACGGCGGCACGGTCGCGAAGTTCATCGGGGACGCGATCATGGCCGTTTTCGGGATCCCCGTCCTCCGCGAGGACGACGCGCTGCGCGCGTGCCGCGCGGCGGTCGAGATGCGAGAGCGTCTCGCCCAGCTGAATGTCGAGCTCGAGCGGCGGTGGGGAGTGACGCTCTCGACGCGAACCGGCCTCAATACCGGCGAGGTCTCGGGGGTCGGCGTCGCGCGCGTGCAGAACTTCGTGGCCGGCGACGCGGCGAACACCGCCGCCCGCTTCCAGCAGAACGCCCAGGCAGGCGAGATCCTGATGGGCGAGCCGACGTACCGCCTCGTCCGCGACGGCGTCCGCATCGAGGTCGCCGAGCCGCTGCCGATGAAGGGAAAGGCGCAGCCCGTCCCGGCGTACCTCCTCATCGACGTCCGCCCGGACGCCGAGGCGCTGACGCGCCGGCACGACGCGCCCCTCGTCGGACGCCAGGCCGAGCTCGGCGCTCTCGAGCGGACGTTCCAAGAGATCGTGCGCGAGCGCTCGTGCGCGATGGTGACCCTGCTCGCCGACCCCGGGGTCGGGAAGTCGCGCCTCGTCGAGGAGTTCGCCCGGCGAGTCTCCGAGAGGGGGCAGGTGCTCCGCGGGCGCTGTCTCTCGTACGGCGAGGGGGTCACCTTCTGGCCGCTGCTCGAGATCGTGCGGCAGGTCGCCGGCATCGACGAGGACGACGCGCCGGAGGTCGCCCGCGAGAAGCTCAGGCGTGTCGCGGGGAGCGAGGCGGAGGACGCGGTGGAGCGCGTCGAGTCGGCGGTGGCGCTCTCGGACGTCGCTTTCCCCGTCCAGGAGATCTTCTGGGGAACGAGGCGACTCCTCGAGACGATCGCGCTGAGGCAACCCCTCGTCGTGATCGTCGACGACGTCCACTGGGCGCAGCCGACGCTTCTCGATTTGATCGAGCACCTCGTGGACGCGGTCTCCGACGCGCCGCTCCTGCTCGTCTGCGCCGCGCGCCACGACCTCGTCGAGCAACGGCCGGCGTGGGGCGACCGCGCCAACGTCGCCGCGATCCACCTGAAGCCGCTCTCCGACGCCGAGGTCTCCCGCGTGATCGCGAACATGCTCGACGACCTCGAGATCGCCGCGGACGCACGTGCCCGAATCGTCGCCGCCGCCGAGGGCAACCCGCTCTTCGTCGAGCAGATGCTGTCGATGATGATCGACGACGGCGTCCTCCGCCGCGTGGACGGGAGGCTCGAGGCCGCCGCCGACCTCTCGCGGATCTCGGTTCCCCCCAGCATCAACGCGCTCCTCGCAGCGCGCGTCGACCGGCTCCCGCGCGACGAGAGAGCCGTCGTCGGGCCAGCGTCCGTCGTTGGACTCGTCTTCGCCCGGCGCGCTCTCGGCGCGCTCACCGACGAGCCGGTTCGGAGCGCGCTTCCGAATCACCTGACGAGGCTGAGCGAGAAGCAGCTCGTTCGACCCGAGGCCGAGGAGTCGGCGGACGGTGACCAGTACCGCTTCAACCATCTACTCATCCGCGACGCGGCGTACGAGGGCGTTCTGAAGGAGACGCGCGCGCGCCTGCACGAGGGCGTCGGCGAGTGGGCGGAGCGCGTCTACCGGGAGCGCGGGCGCGAGGCGGAGTTCGAGGAGATCCTCGGTTACCACTTCGAGCAAGCCCACCGCTACTGGGCCGAGCTCGGCCCGCTCGACGCGCACGCGCGCGCGC
>JALZFG010000516.1 GCA_030861645.1 Actinomycetota bacterium | reverse complement strand
GGAAACGGTCGCAACTGCGCGGCCTGCTCGTTCTGGTACAGGCGGCTGGGATTGATCTTGAGCAGTTCGAAAGGCGCATTACTCGGCGGGGCCTGCTCGCTGAGCAAGTCGGCGCAGCAGGAGGAGGACGACGTCTGGTACTGACCGGCCTCGTGGCCGGCGTGTCGGGCGCCTCGGGCGGAGGAGGAACGCTCGGCAGTCGTCCGCTGCTTGCGGAGGAACGACGTTGTCCGCTCCTGCGGCCGGGCTCCTCCGTCGCCACCTGCTCTTGCACCGGGCTAGGTTCGGGAGCGTTTCTCGGCGTTCCGGGCGCCTCGCGCGGTAGAACGACCGTCCGAGGCCGAAAGGCCTTCAGCTCGCGGAAGGGGAGGTCGTTCGCGTAGCTTCGATCTTCTCCGAATGCGCGCCAGCCGCTAGCGTCGGTGGCGGATGGAGGAGTTGAGGATCCGACAGAACGGGCTCACGCTGGCGGGAAGCTATTCGCCGGCCGGCGATACGGCCCTGGTCGCCCTCCACGGCGCGGGCGAAGGGACGCGCGACAGCCCGCTCTACAGCCACCTCCACAAGCTGCTGCCGCCCAGAGGCATCGGGGTCGCGACCTTCGACCGCCGCGGCGAGGGCGAGTCGACCGGCACCTCAACGCGTGGCCGCTTCACGCTCCAGGTGGAGGACGCGCTGGCGGTGATCGAAGCGATCGACGCCAGGCGGGTCGGCCTCTGGGGGATTAGCCAGGGCGGCTGGATTGGGCCGCTGGCCGCGGCGGCGTCGGACGAGGTGGAATTCCTCGTCCTGATCGCCTCGACGGGGGTCACGCCCTCCCAGCAGATGATGTACGCGGTGGAGCGCCAGCTGCGGCTCACCGGGTACGGCGACGACGTCGTCGCGAGGGCGCTGGAGCTGCGGCGGCGGTTCGAGGACTGGGTGCACACGCGGGCGCCGGAGCCGGACGAGCAGCTCGCGGCCGAGCTCTGGGCCGGGATCGACGAGCCATGGTGGTCGCAGGTCTGGCTGCCGCCGACCCTCCTCGACGAGGACGGCCGGCGCCTCTGGATCGAGGAGATGGACTTCGACCCGCGCCCGGTCTTCGCGCGTGTGCGGGTGCCGACACTCCTCTTCTACGGCGAGGCCGACTCCTGGACGCCGATCGAGCCGAGCGTTGAGGCCTGGCGGGCCGCACGCGGGAACGAAGTGGAGATCGTCGTCATCGCCAACGCCGAGCACGACTTGACTCTGCCGGATGGGAGCCTCTCGTCCGAGTACGAGCGAACACTCGTCGACTGGCTCGTTCGCCAGCGAGGGTGATCACCGGTCGGACGACTCGCGCGCTGGCGGAGCGAGCTGGCAGTGCGCTCACATGGCGGAAACCGGGCAGCCACGATCGACGGCTGGTTCATGCGATGTCTCGTTCCGCTCGCCTTCGGACGTTGGCGCAAAAACCGCCGGCGCGGTGACGCGGAAGGGGGCAAGATCTCGGTGCGGCTGTTGACGCGTAGCTCGTCGATCAGCAGCCGGAGCAGCGCTTTCGCGTTCTGCGGACGGGCTTTCGCCTTCCTGTGGCTCGGCTTGCGCCGAGACCTGCTGGCGCTCGCCGCCGCTGCAGCTGTTCCTCGTCCGCAAGTTCGCCGCCCGAATCCTGGTCGTCGCAGCCGAGGACGGGCGTCTGCTACGGGCAAGACTGGTAGCCGTTGCGATGCGTCAGCCGACCCAAGTCACGCACCTCCGCCTCCATCAGCGTGTGAGCGCCGCGGCGACCATACGTCCCGGCTCCGTCCGATGCTCCTCTACGTCGCATTAGGAGACGCGACCGAGGCGACCTCCAGATCGCGCCTCGCGCACATACCTAACGGCTGAAGGCGACGGCTCCCGCCGAGACGGCGGCGCCCTGCCAGCAAGACACCCACGTCGCCGTGGCGGGGTAGCTGGGCATGAGTGTCAGCCCGAGCGAGAACGCGTAGGGCGAGTCACGGCCTATGACGGCTAGCCGCGACCACGCGGCTGCGAGTAGCGATTCCGCCAGCGACGTGCATCGCGTTCTCCCTCGAGTAATCGAGCTGCGTGCCCGCGTGCGCGGGATGAAGCTCGGCCAACAGCTCCATCGGCGATCACTCTCCAGTGTCGTTCGTCCCGCCACCGCCGTCGAGACGGCCGCGGTACTCGCGCGGGCGCCGTCGCACGCGGTGCCAGGCGACTGCTAGCGCCGCAGCCCCGGTCAGCGGCAGGGTCACGGCCGCGAACGCGTCGCTCGCGATGACCTCTCGTGGTTGCGCGCACTCGACCTCCTCGAGGGAGCACTCCCAAGCATCCGTGGTCACTCCCACGAGCATCAGCCAGCCAAATCCGAGGACGCAGAAGACGAGTACGGCGACTTCGACGAAGGCGGCGATCCGCTCGGCACGCGCTGATTCCCATCGAGCGCGCCCCTCAGCCGCGGCTCGCTGGCGGCGACTCCGATCCCAGCCATAGCGCCCCCGACGACGGGCGCGATCAGCAAGAGAATGTCGGGAATCTCCTCGCCGCCACGCGGCGAGCCGACATTGAAGACGACGAACGCGAGGGCAAAGGCGACCACGAGCCAGAAGAGAAGCGCGAAGCCGATCACGGCACCACGGTCCTCACAATCAGATGACGTACGGCAGGTTTCGCCTCGTCCCCGGCGTCGGACAACGACCACGTGCGCCCCTCTGTCGTTGTCGTGACCGTCGAGCGGTGGGCACGCGAGTCCTTGCGGCTGCCGCGGCGGGACGACGCGGCGACGACGGTAAGGCACGTAGCCGATGACAGCGCACATAGGCGACGGCGTCGAACCCGTAACGCGTGGGCGCCCGGACCAAGCGGCGCTCGGACTCGGATCAGTCAGATATGGATATGACGACCTTTCCTCGAGCGCGTCCCGTTTCCAGATAGCGGATCGCCGCCGCTGTTTCGCTCAACGGATACGTCCTGTCGATGACCGGCGTGACCCTCCCGGCCTCGATCAGCTCCGTTAGGAAATGCAGGTCCTCGTTCCTCGGCTTCGTCTGGAGGATGCGCATGTGCTGGCCCACGAACCGCGACAGCAGAACGGCGCTGATAATGCGGCCAAAGGGACCGATCACGCGACGGGGCGAATCACCGCTGCTCAGTACCAGCACTCCCTTCCCGGTGAGCACGCGCTGGAAAGCGGTCGGCGAAGTGGTTCCGGCGAGCTGAAAGACCACGTCGTACCGGCGACCACTCCGCGTGAAGTCCTCTCGGGTGTAGTCGATGACGCGGTCGGCCCCGATCGAGCGGACCAAGTCCGTATTCCTCGTGCTGCACACTCCGGTCACACCCGCGCCGAACCACTTCGCGATCTGCACGGCGAACGTCCCGACGCCCCCGGACGCACCGACGATCAAGACGTTGTGTCCGGAGCGGATCTCTCCGGCGTCGCGGAGGCCCTGGAGGGCGGTCAGGGCGGCGAGAGGGACCGTGGCCGCCTGGCCGAAGCTCAGGTTGGCCGGCTTGCGCGCTAGGCGCGCTTCCGCGCCGACGACGTACTCTGCGAAGCCACCGAACCCGACGAAGCCGAACACCTCGTCCCCCCGTCGGAATCGGGTGACCTCGCTCCCGACCTCCTCGACCTCGCCCGAGATGTCGCCCCCCAACAGTGGGTGCTTCGGCCGGCGCAGTCCCGCGCCGCTCAGCCGAGCGATGTAGGGCAAGCCCCGCATGAAGTGCCAGTCCCAGGGATTCGGGGACGCCGCTCGCACCCGGACGAGCACTTCCCCCCGCCCGACCTCAGGCTTGGGAACGTCAGTGAGTTCGAGAACGTCGGGTGACCCGAATCGCTCGTATGCGATCGCCTTCATGTCCTTCTTCCTTTCACTCCCGGCAAAGCTCGGACCCCCTCCTCCCGACTTGCGATCGCGCCGATGCCATCGCTCGCTGTCCCCGGACGCGCTGCCGGGTCTCGAGCGCGGAGCGCCGGCCGTCGTAGGATTTGGTTCTCGTCTCGCCGCCGAGTCCGGAGGTCTTCGTGCTCGATACGCTCGTCGTTATCGCGATCGTCGCGGCCCTGGCGCCGATCGTCGTCGATCTTCCGGCGCGGATCCGGTTGCCAGTCGTCGTCGTCGAGGTGTTGCTGGGAATCCTCGTCGGCCCCGATGTTCTCGACATTGCGAAGCAGGGGGCGATCGTCGACTTCTTGTCCACGCTCGGCTTGGCGTTCCTCTTCTTCTTGGCCGGCGTTGAGATCGAGTTCGAGCGCGTCCGCGGCCGGCCCGCAAGGCTCGGCGCCGTCGGCTGGCTGGTCTCGGTTGCGCTCGGGCTTTCGATCGGCGCGCTGCTGGAGGCGATCGGGTTCGTCCTCGATTGGGATCTCGTCGGCTTTGCCCTCTGCACGACGGCGCTCGGCACGCTGATGCCGATCCTTCGAGACGAGGGCGAGCTCGAGACGCGGTTCGGGTCGTACGTGGTTGGCATCGGGACCTGTGGCGAGTTCGGGCCTATTGTCGCCGTGTCGCTGTTCTTCGGCGCGCATCGGACCGCCGCCTCGGCCCTCCTGCTTGTGGCTTTCGCGGCGATCGCTGTTGGCGCGGCTTTGGTGGCGATGCGAGCCCGACCGAGGCGGATCACGAGGTTGATCGCGGAGACGATGGAGACGAGCGCGCATCTCGCCGTGCGCCTCTCGCTGCTCGTCCTGATCGTCCTCGTCTACTTCGCAGAGAAGTTCGGCCTCGACCTCATCCTCGGCGCATTCGCCGCCGGCGTCGTCGTGGGACTCGTCGCGCACACGGAGCGGGCGGAGCCGTTGCGCGCCAAGCTCGAGGGAATCGGGTACGGGTTCGTTATCCCGATCTTCTTCGTCGTCAGCGGCATCAGCTTCAACGTGGACGCACTGTTCGAGAGCGCGACGACGATCCTCCGCCTGCCGGCGTTCCTCGGGCTCTTCCTCCTCGTCCGAGGGCTGCCCGTCCTCCTCTTCTACCGGCGCGACCTGCCCCGCGAGCTCGCACCGCTCGCGCTCTACTCGGCCACAGCTCTGCCACTGGTGATCGCCATCACGCAGATCGGTCTCGACACCGGCCGGATGCGGCCCGAGAACGCGGCGGCGCTCGTCGGGGCGGGGATGGTTTCCGTGTTCGCGTTCCCGCTCACCGCGCTGACGCTCCGAAGGCGGCAGCCCCGCCAGGTTCCCGCGGGGGAATCGGCGGCGTCCGCCTAGAGTTGGCTGGCGCTGGCGCACCTCGAACCAGCGCCGTCGACCTCGAGCAGCTCGAACTTCTCACGCCCTGAATACGCGGTTCCGCGCCGTGCTGCGAGAATCGGGCGTTCACGACCGACGGTTCGTTCGAGGAGGGGGTCGCGGTTTCGTTGACGCAACGAGGGACGGTGATCGTCACCGGAGGAGCGGGCTTCATCGGGTCGCACGTCGTCGACGCGCTGCTCGCCGAGGGAGAGCGCGTCGTCGTCGTCGACGACCTCTCGACGGGCACGCGCGAGCTCGTGGCGAGTGAGGCCTCGCTCGAGGTGGTCGACATCGCCAATGCCGACGCCCTCGCTCGCGTCGTCGACGCGGCGCGTCCGGAGGCGATCTTCCACCTGGGGGCGCAGTCGAGCGTGACGCGGTCGGTTGCCGACCCGCGTCGCGACTGCGAGGTGAACGTCGCCGGGACGCTGAACATCCTCGAAGGGGCAAAGCGGCACCGCACCCCCGTTGTTTTTGCG
>JALZFG010000162.1 GCA_030861645.1 Actinomycetota bacterium | reverse complement strand
GTGGAGGCGATGCTGCGCCAAGCGGCGCCCGCAGGCGCAGACGTCGAGATCGAGCTTCGCTCCTCGGCGGAGCCGGGACTCGTTCAGCCCGACGCGCCGGCGGTCACGCTCGCCCTCGACGTGTTCGAGCGCGAGTTCGGGAGGCGCCCGGCGCTCGTCCGCTCCGGGGGGACGCTTCCGATCGTGCCGGCGCTCGCGGAGAAGGGCATCGCGACCATCCTCACGGGCTTCGCGCTTCCCGACTCGAATGCCCACGCGCCGAACGAGCGGCTGCTCGTCGAGTCCGTCCCCCGGGGTATCGAGGTCTCGAAGTCGCTCTACCGGGCGTTCGCGGCGCTCGCCTGAGCCTCGAGCAGCCAGTCCCGGCCGAAGCGGCGCATCTCGCTGATCACCGGCAGGAGCGCGGCTCCCTTCTCGGTCAGCTCGTACTCGACGCGCGGGGGATCGGTGCGACGGAGGCGGATGAGGATCCCGTCGTGCTCGAGCATGCGCAGGCGCTCGGAGAGCGTGCGCGGGCTGATCCCGGGACACGAGTGCTCGAGCTCGCAGAAGCGCCTCGGGCCCTCGGAGAGATCGTGGACGAGGAGCGCCGTCCACTTCGAGCCGATGATCTCGGCGCATGCAGCCACCGAGCACTCCTCGTCGTGTACCGGACGCATCGTGCGGGAAGCCACGCAGTCATTCTACCGCCGCTGCCGCAAGCTCCCCCATCGTGAGCAGGTGGCTACGGCTTCACACCACCGAGCACCCCGCCCAGGGTGGGGAAGAGGTCCTCCCGCCACCCGCGGTCGATGCTAGCGAGAGAAAACGCACGCATCCGTCGCGAAAGCGCGCCAGTCTCGACGCCGTGCTGATTGCGGCACGACGGCGAATCCGTGACGGTCGAGAAGTTCCGCCCGCTTGCCGCCCCGGCGCGGCGTCAGTCCCAGGGCGGCCGGTTGTGCACCCAGCGGCCGCCCGTCATCGTGGCGACCACCTCGATCTCCGGCAGCTCCTCCGGCGGGCACGCGAACGGGTCGCGGTCGAGGACGACGAGGTCGGCGAGGTAGCCCGGCAGGAGCTTTCCACGCCTTCGCTCCGCTCGCTCGAGGAATGCTGGATTCACGCAGGACGCCAAGAGCGCCTGCTCGATCGTGAGCGCCTGCTCAGGGTGCCAGGGAGGACGCTCGTCGAGCGTGCGCAGGACCGCTGCCCGGAGACCCGCGAGGGGGTCGAGCTCCTCGACGGGCGCGTCGGATCCGTTCGCGAGCACCGCTCCGGCTTCCCAGAGCGAGCGGTACGCGTAGGCGCGATCGGTCGACCCGGCCCAGAACCGGTCGGCGAGGTCGCGGTCCGAGGGTGCGTGACTGAACTGGACGGATGCGGCGACGCCGAGGCGGGCGAACCGCGGAACGTCTTCGCGCTCGAGCAGCTGCGCGTGCTCGATCCGGTGTCGGAGCCCCAGCGTCCGCCACGTCCCCGCGGTCTCCTCGAACGCCGCGAGCGCGTCGCGATTCGCGGCATCGCCGATCGCGTGAACCGCGACGGGCCAGCCGGCGCGCGCGGCCTCGCGGACGATCTCCGCGAGCTCGGCCCGGGTCGTGATCTCGATGCCCGATCCGGAGAGCAGGCGCGCCGTCTGCGACCCGAGCGTGCCGTCCATGAACACTTTCAGGTACCCGACGCGGAGGAGCATGCTCCCGAAGCCGGCGGCGAGGCCGAGGGCCGCCACCTCGCCGAGGCGGTCGTGCGGGAGCGACTGCCACACCCGGAGCGTGAGCGCCTCGTCGTCGTGCAGCCGCTGCCAGAAGCGGAGCGCACCGATGCCGCCGTCCTTGTCGTGCACCGCCGTCACCCCGCGCGCCGCGGCGAGCCTGAGCCCGGCGCGCATCGCCTCGAGGTACTCGGCCTCGCTCGCCCGGATGTAGCGGTCGCGGAACTGCCAGGCCGACTCCTCCCGGAGGATGCCCGTCGGCTCGCCGCGCTCGTTCACCTCGACGACGCCTCCCTCGAAGCGCAGGTCTCCGTCGGCGCGTGCGAGAGCGGCGGAGTTGAGCCAGAGGGAGTGGCCGTCGCGCGCCATCAGCGCGGCGGGCGCGGCGCCGGTGGCGCTGTCGAGCGCCTCTTTCGTCGGCTCGACCGCCGGCGACCAATCTGCGCTCCGCCAGCCGCGTCCGCGGAGCCAGCGGCCCGGGGCGACGGATGCGGCGGCCGCGCGCACGCGCGCAAGCGCCTCGTCGAGCGAAGCCGCCCCCTCCAGCCTGACCTCCTGCTGCGCGAGCGCCCAGGTCGGGAAGTGGACGTGCGAGTCCGTGAAGCCGGGAAGGACGCAGCGTCCGCCGAGATCGACGCGCTCGCCGCTCGGGAGCGCGGTCTCGTGCGTCCCGACGCCGGCCGCGATCCGATCGCCGGCGATCGCGAGCCCCCGTGCGACTGGGAGCGAGGGGTCGAGCGTCCGGACGATGCCGTTCTCCAGGATCATCGCCGTGACCGTTCTCGGGGCGGCCTACGCGACGGCGAGGCTCGCGTACGTGTAGATGTTGGCGACGTCCAGGACCTGTCGCGGTGTCGCGCCGTTGCCTCCAGAGGCGAAGATCGAGTACATCGGGTCGTCGATGCGGTGGCGAAGGAGGGTTTGCGGCGCGGTCTGATCGGGGCGGTATGGCGACGCGGTGTGACGGCGCTGCCATGCGGCCCAGATCCGGTCGACGTTGCAGTGGTTGAGGTAGAAGACTGGGTCGTTGGGCGAGGACGAGAGCAGCATGTCGCCGCCGACCCAGACGTGAACCCGGTTGTGCAGGTGGGGGGTCGTCGCAGGCGGAAACCAGCCTTCGAGGCGGTTGCGGAAGCCGGCCGACAGGGCGCTCCAGGGAGCGGCGTCGTACGGCGTTTGCGTCAGCGCCTGCCCGACCTGGCTCCGGAGCGGTAGGCCGAGGCCGACGCTGAAGGCCCGCCGAAGCGGTCGGTTGACGGAGCGCAGGACGCCGTTGCTGTTGGCGGCCACCTCGACGCGCCAGCCGGACGTCGCGGAGAACGGGCCGTTCGCGACCGCGCCGCCGGCCGCCGGATCACCGTCGCCACCCATGCAGCTTGGGCCCCAAAGCCGGGAGCGCGGCTGGTCCGGCTTCGGGCGCTCGCCGTCGGCGGCCCAGTCCCAGTAGGGCAGGCCGAAGCTCTGATCCCGCAGCACGCGCTGGAGCTGCGCCTCCAAGAGGATCAACATGTGGCGATGCCAGGGGAGGAAGACCGGGCCGCGATGCGCGGCGTTGCGATCGCTCTGCGTCGGCGGGGTGAACTGCTCCATCGCCCAGTGATGCCACACGACGAAGAGGTCGAACGTGCTCAGCTCCTTCGACGGCCCGGGAATGCCGAGCGAGCGCGTGGTCGTGCCGCTTCCCTCCCCCTTCAGCAGCTTCACGCCGCGGATGTAGCCGGCGCGCGCGGGGGCGTTCGTCAGGATGTTCCTGCGAACGGCCACCGGCCCTAGTGCCCGCCGCCGTCGCCGCTCCCGCCCGTGCCGTCGCCTTCGAAGTCGTCGGGAAACGCGTCGATCAGGCGCCTCACGAGGTCGACGGCAGACGTGAAGCTGAGATTTGGGACGGCGTGGTAGTGCACGCGCCCGTCGTTCGTCACGGCGAGATGGCCCGTGACGGGACGGCCGTCGACCTCGATGCTGTAGCGCGTGCGGACGACGATGTGGTGCCCTCGGTAGTCGTCCTCGCGCACGCTCTCGACGGCGTGCTCGTGGCCAGGATGCTCGCCGGCTTCCCGCGGCCGGTTCCGCTTGACGTCGCCGATGCGAGTTCGGATGTCTTCGATCGGAGCTGCCGCGTCCTCGCCCATCTCGGAGCTCATTATCGTGCGTCAGCGAGAGCGGCAACGGGGGGTCGTGCACGGCGGCTTCTGTTTCGGCCCGCGAAGGCGACAGATGCGAGAATCGGCGGGTGCGCGTCCTCGCCGCGACCGACGGCTCGGAGACAGCCGAGCGTGCCGTTCGCTGGGCGGCTGACCTGGCGGCGCGCTACGACGGCGAGCTTCTCCTCCTCCAGGTTCTCGGCGAGGCGGTGCACCCGCACGACGGGGCCGTCGCGGAAACGACGGAGAGCCTGAGTCGGCTCGCGGTCTCGCTCGCGGGCGATCGCGGCCGCGCGCTCGTCGCGGTCGCCTCCGATCCGAGTCGCGCGATCGTCGAGACCGCCGCGCAGCAAGCAGTCGACGTGCTCGTCGTCGGGAACGCCGGGATGGGCGGACGAAAGCAGTTCTTGCTCGGAAACGTCCCCAACCGCGTCTCGCACAACGCGCGCTGCACGGTCGTCATCGTCAACACCGCTCCGGGCGAGCCGACCGTCGACGGCGAGGTCGAGGAACCGCAGGTCGAGGGAGAGCTGCTGGGTCGGGCCGCCCACGTCGCGCGCGTCCTTGCCCGCTACCGCTTGAGCGAGCGCGGTCGCGGACCCGCCTCGGCGAAGGATCGCGCCAGCGCGCTGCGCGCGCTCCTCGAGGAGCTGGGGCCGACCCTGGCGAAGATCGGGCAGATCCTCTCGACGCGCCCGGACCTCCTGCCGCCGGAGTTCGTCGAGGAGCTCGCGACGCTTCAGGACCGCGTCACCCCGCTGACTGAGGCCGAGGTCGTCGCGGTGATGGAGCAGGAGCTCCGGGTGCCGTGGGAGGACGTGTTCGAGACGATCGACCCCGAGCCGCTCGCGGCCGGGACGATCGGACAGGTGCACCGGGCCGCGCTCGAGAGCGGAGACCGCGTCGTGGTCAAGGTGCAGCGGCCGACGGCGCGCGCGGAGATCCTGCGCGACCTCGGGCTGCTCGAGCTCTTTGCGAAGAAGGCGGCGGGCCGCGAGGGGATCCGCGAGGTAATCGACATTCCGGCGCTCGTGGAACACCTCTCGAGTTCGCTACGGCGCGAGCTCGACTTCCGCGAGGAGGCCGCGAACGTCGAGCGGATGCGCGAGGTGCTGAAGCCGTACGACCGGCTGGGCGTGCCCCGCCTCTACGCCGACCTCTCGACCTCGAGGCTCCTCGTCTTGGAAGAGGTGCAGGGCGTGCCGCTGCGCGAGGCGCCGGCGGGAGAGGCGAGCAGCGAGGCCGCGCGCCAGCTGCTGGAGGCGTACTACCGGCAGATACTCGGCGCGGGTTTCTTCCACGCGGATCCCCACCCCGGGAACCTCATGTGGTGGAAGGACGCGATCTACTTCCTCGACTTCGGAATGGTGGGCGAGGTCGCGCCGGAGGTGCGGGAGGTGCTCGTGCTGCTCCTGCTCGCGTTCTGGCGCAACGACCCCGCGTTCCTCGCGGAGGCGATGCTCATGCTCGCCGGGGACGAGCAACCGCGCGGCCTCGACTTGAAGGCGCTCGAGCGCGAGTTCGCCGCCTTCATCGAGCGCTTTCACGGCGTGCGGTCGTTGCGCGAGATCCGGATCGGCCCGATGCTCGAGGGGCTGGTCCAGATCGCGGCGCGCCACGGAATGCGCCTCCCGGCAGCGCTCGCGCTCAGCGGCAAGGCGTTCGGCCAGATGCAGCTCGCCGCCGCCGAGCTCGACCCCACCCTCGATCCGTTTTCGATCATCAACAGGTTCCTCCTGCGCGGAACCGCGGAGCAGATCCGCAAGAACGCCGATCCGCACCGGCTCTTCTTCGAAGGACAGAAGCTCAAGCTCCGCCTCACGCGCGTGCTCGAGGCGGCCGAGCGGGCGGCCGGCACTCGCCCCGGCGCTCGCCTCCAGATCGAGTTCCTGGGAGCGGCCGAGATCGAGGATGCGATTCGCCGGACCGGTCGCCGGCTCGTCGTCGCCGGAACCGCCGCTGCCGCCGTCGCCGCGGCTGGCGCCGCATGGCTCGCGTCCGACCTTGCCCGCCGGGGGTAGCCTCGGTCAGAAAGCGCGCCGGGTCGCGACCGCGTGACCGCGGTTTCCGGCGGTCCGCGCGAGGCTGCCGAGCAGGGAGAGCGG
>JALZFG010000508.1 GCA_030861645.1 Actinomycetota bacterium | reverse complement strand
CCGACCGGTTCAGGCGCCGAAGGTCAAAACGGGGAGGGACGGACAGCGCTGGCGCCCCTCGCGGCTCGTACTCGCGCTCGCGGGCTCGGGCGTCGTCGCGCTCGTGGCGGTCGTCGGCATCGTCTTTCTCGTCGGCTCGGGCGGCGACTCCGGCCTTCAGGAGGGCCGAATTGCGGGCACGACCTGCACGCTGTCGTTCCATCCGACCTCGCCGCCGAATCAGCACACGACGAACGAGAACCTCAAGGTCAAGTACAGCACGTTCCCGCCGTCGAGCGGTCGCCACCACGTCACCCCGGCGATTTGGAACTTCTATGACAAACCCGTCGCGCCGATCCACGCCGTGCACAACCTCGAGCACGGCGGTATCGTGATCTGGTATGGGCCCCGAATTTCCGCCGCGGAAAAGGCGCGGCTGCGCAGCCTCTACAACGAGAGTCCGAATTCGATGCTCGCCACGCCGTACCCGCCGCTCGGCCGGCGCGTCGCGTTGACGGCATGGGTAGCGACCGGAGGCGCGCCAACGAAGGACGGGGGCAAGGTAATGATGTGTTCGAGTGCCGACGAGGCGAACATCGGCGCAATGAGACGGTTCCGGGACACGTTCCGCGGCAAGGGCCCGGAAAGGGTTCCGGTCACCTACAACCAGCCCGGCACGTAGCGCGGCTATCCTTGCCGACGCTCGCCGGGGTGGCGAAATCGGGTATACGCGCCTGACTTAAAATCAGGTGTCCCTAGCGGGGCGTGCGGGTTCGACTCCCGCCCCCGGCACTCGAACGTCCCGCAGACGACACGCGCTTTGTGCCGTGCGCCCGAACATCAGAGCGTTCTTGTCGGAGTTGCGGTGCGAGCACGGGCGCCGCGGCTGCGCCGCGACCGCAGGAGACGCGGCTCCAAGACCCGTAGCGGCGGTTAGTCCGAGAGGCGCTCGCCGAGGAAGCTGAGGATCTCGGGCCAGGCGGCCTGCATGGCGTCGAAGAACCCCGCCGCCGTGCCGCCGAAGACGAGCTCGCCGGAGCGCAGCACCGTCGTGGGGACGCCCGGCGGGCGCAGGCTGATGTGGCCGGTGTTCGCGTAGGTCACGAGCCGGTCGCTTCGCTCCCCACTACGGCGCTCCAGCAGCGCTCGCGCCATCTGCGCCGCGGGCCAGACCTCGTCCTCCTCGCCCGCAAGCAGCAGGAGGGGAGCGCGAATCCGCTCGACGGGGATCGCCGCCTCGCTCGCGGCCGCGTCGACGAGCCCGGCCTCGTACGCCTTCACCGTGTGGAGCTCCGGCCGGCGGTGAACGAGTTTGCGCAGCGGGTTCTCGATCAAGATCTGGCCGAGCAGCCGCTCGCCCTTTAGGGGCGCGTAGGGGAGCGGTCTTCCGTCGAGCGTCCAGCGCGACGTGGGCGGGGGGCGGCCCTCGGCAAGCGCCTGCCAGACCACGCTGCTCGGAGCGACGGCCACGAGCGCCCGCAGCTCGAGGCCCTCGACGTACGAACCCATGACGAGCGCCGCCTCGGCGCCCACCGAGGTCCCGAGGGCCGCCACCCGCCCGCGGTCGACCGCCGCGTGGGCGCCCAAGCGCTCGACCCCGGCGGCGAGCGACTCAAGCGGCACCTCGCAGAGGGCATCCGGCGTCCCTGGCGCACCGAAGTAGCCGACGACGAGGGCGGCGAAGCCGTGCGAGGCGAGCAGCGCCCCGGAGGGCGCGAGCCCGGCGATGCCTCCGCCCGAACCGTGGTACATCGCAACGCCGGGATGCCGCCCCGAACCCGGCGGCAGAAACAGGGCGGCGGTCAGGCCCGGCTCGTCGATGTCGATGCGCTCGACCCCTTCGGCGGCGAAGCGCCGCCGAGCGGTGGCCGACGCGCGCTCGCCATCGGCCGACGCCTCGAGCTCGACGTCGAAGCGGTCCCAGGGGATGTGGAAGCGGGGATCGCGCTCCCCTTCGGCTGGCCCCAGCGACCAGAGCGGCCCCATTGGATCGGCGCGGTCGTAGCTGCCGGACGCCGGCGCGTCGCGCCCGAGGTCGAGCGTGCCCTCGGCACCGGCCACGAAGCGCGACTCCGATCGCCAACGGCCACCCTGAGCATCAGCGGCGCTCGCCGCAACGGCCACCTCGGCTCCCGGCGCCAGCCCCAAGAGCCGGATGGACAGCGGCTGGTCGGTCAGCGAGTCGGCGGGCGAAACCTCGAGACGCACAAACGCCGACGATACAACGCGACGTGCGAGGTCAGTGGCGAAGTGACTCGCGAGACGCGGGGAACACGAGGCCGGGGCAGAAGAGCGGTCGCGGGCGCCCTCACCAGGGCGGCAGGCGATGGGGGCAGTCCTATCGGCGGAGAGGTCGAGTTGAAGAATCGCACTGGAATGGACGCACGCCGATGTGGCGAGCTGGGTTCGAGCTCGCGGTGGAGCGGCGAGAAGTCGCGGATATCCTGGTCGATCTGGCGCCCATCCTTCAGCTGACCGTCGGGTTTGCCGAGGCGTGGAAATGCTGTCGAAGCCGCCGAGAGCCCCGTAGAGCGAACGGCGGCATCGTCTCGGCCGGGAAGCCGGGCGGCCCGCGACCTCAGCCCCCCCGCGAGCCGCCGAGGGTGGCGCGCCTCGCCGGCGCCGCGGCGCTCCTCGCTCTCCTCCTCGCCGCGGTGTTAGTGGCGCCGGCGCTCGCCCCTGCCGCCGTTCAGGCTCGCTTCTACGTCGATCCGCGTGGGTCCGACCGCAATCCAGGGACGCTGCGGAAGCCGTTTCGGACGATCTACAGGGCGCGGCGCGCGGTCCGTCTCGCGAAGGCGAGCGGGATGACTGGTGACATCGTTGTGTACCTGCGCCAGGGCCGGCATTCGCTCACGCGGCCGCTCGTCCTGCGATCGGCCGACTCCGGAGGAGGCGGCTCGCGCGTCGTCTACCGAAACTTCCCCGGCGAGAGGCCGGTGCTGAGCGGCGGGCGCGAGATCCGCGGTTGGGTTCTCGTGAACCGCAAGCTGAACGTTTGGGGAGCCCGAACGCCTCGCGGGCTCCGCACCCGCCAGCTCTACGTCGACGGCACGAGAGCCGCTCGCGCCCGGGGCAGCACGCCGAGGTTCTGGATCAAGGCACCCTTCGGCTACATCGCGGGGAACGACCGTCTGGCGCGGTGGGAGGAGCCGGACGCACTCGAGTTCGTCTTCACGAAGAACGCCGGCGGCGAGCGGGGTCTCTGGCTCGAGCCGCGGTGCGGCGTTCACACGATCATCGGGACATCCATCGTGATGGACGAGCCGTGCTGGACGAACCTCGTGACGCCGCGCCCGGGGCCGTTCGCCGCCCTGCCGGCAAACGCCGTTCCCACGGCGATCGAGAACGCCGTCGAGCTGCTCGACGAGCCCGGCGAGTGGTTTCAGAGCATGCGTCGCGGCTGGATCTACTACATCCCGCGCCACGGGCAGCGGATGGAGGACGCGACCGTGATCGCCCCGCGGCTCGAGAGGCTCGTCCGGGGCCAGGGAGTCCACGACGTGGACTTCCGCGGGCTCGCCTTCGAGCATGCAACGTGGCTCGGCCCGAGCGGTCCGCAGGGATTCGCCGAGGCGCAGGCGAACTTCACGCTGACCGGCGTCCACGCCGCGACGTTTCAGGGGGCATGCTCGGTTGGCCGGCCTCCCGGAACATGTCCGTTCATGGCATGGACGAAGACGCCGGGCAACGTGACGTTCCACGGCGCCCGGTCGGTCCGCTTCGTCGACGACGTCTTCGCGCATCTCGGCGCCGTCGGCCTCAATCTCGACCGTGGTAGCCGCGACAACCTCGTCCGGGGGAACGTCTTCACGGACATCTCCGCGTCGGCGATCCAGATC
>JALZFG010000428.1 GCA_030861645.1 Actinomycetota bacterium | reverse complement strand
GTGCCGCCGTCGGTAGCGCGTGGCGGCGGCGGCGTCCGGCGCTTCGACTTCGACTTCGCCGCGGGCGCAGTCGGGACGCGTGCTTTCTTCTTCGCCACCTGCAGCGATGCTACCAGCGTGTTCCTGTCCCCCTCGGGGCGACCTTCGCTCCCCGCGAGGAGCGCGAGCTCCCGCCCCGGCTCGCCCAGCGGCTCTCTGAGCGCTCTCCGCGTCCGCCGTCCGATGCCGTCTCTAGCGTTCGTCGGCTCGTGAACGGTCTTCTTGGACTGCTGCTCGGAGTCGCGCTCGGCGCGGCAGCCGCGTTGCTGCTCACGCGGGCGCGCGTCGCAACGCTCGCTGCGCGGGCCGACCGGGCCGAGGAGGGGTTGCGCGCCGCGCAGGAGCGACGTGAGGGAACGGAGCAGCAGCTCGCCAGCGCGCGAGAGGAGCTCGCGCGCGCGGGAAGCACGCTCGAGCACGAGCGCCGAGCGGCGGAAGAGAAGCTCGCGCTGGTCGACCAGGCGCGGGAGGAGCTGACGAACGCCTTCAGAGCGCTGTCTTCGGAGGCGCTCCGGGCGAACAACAGCTCCTTCCTCGACCTGGCTCGGACGACGCTCGAGCGCCACCAAGCGCAGGCCCGCGACGACCTGGAGCGCCGGCAGAAGGCGGTCGAGCACCTCGTCGCGCCGATCGCACAATCGCTGGAGAAGGTGGACGGGAAGATCCAGCTGCTCGAGCAGGCGAGGCGCGAGGCGTACGGCGCGATCAGCGAGCAGGTTCGGTCGCTGGCGGAGGGGCAGGAGCGGCTGCGCGCGGAGACCGGCAACCTCGTAACGGCCCTGCGCACGCCGACGACCCGCGGGCGCTGGGGTGAGATCCAGCTCCGCCGTGTGGTCGAGATGGCCGGCATGGTCGGTCACTGCGACTTCGTCGAGCAGGTGAGCGTGCAGACCGACGCGGGTCGGCTTCGGCCCGACCTCGTCGTCAAGCTCCCCGGAGGAAAGAACGTCGTCGTCGACGCGAAGGCGCCCCTGCAGAGCTACCTCGAGGCGCTCGAGGCGAAGGACGACGGCGAGCGGACAGCGCTTCTCCAGGACCACGCTCGTCAAATCCGGCAACACATCGTCAAGCTGAGCGCGAAGAGCTACTGGGAGCAGTTCCGTCCGACTCCCGAGTTCGTCGTGCTGTTTCTTCCGGGAGAGGCGTTCTACGGCGCCGCGCTCGATCACGACGCCGGGCTGATCGAGGAGGGCGTCGCGCAGCGCGTCCTGCTCGCGACGCCGACGACGCTCATCGGCGTCCTGAAGGCAGTCGCCTACGGCTGGCAGCAGGAGAAGATCGCGGAGAACGCCCGCTCCGTGAGCGAGCTCGGACGCGAGCTGCACGAGCGCCTGTCCATCCTCGGCGAGCATTTCGTCACGCTCGGGAAGCGGCTCGACAGCGCGACCGCGGCGTACAACCACACGCTGGGGTCACTCGAGCGCCGGGTGCTCCCGACGGCGAGGCGGTTCGCCGATCTCGGCGTCAGCGGACGAAAGGCGATTCCAGCGCTCTCGGGCGTCGATCGTTCCGCTCAGGTCCCGCAGGCGCCGGAGCTCCGTCAGGAAGCGGAGGACACCGTCCTCGAGCTCACCGCAACCGGCGATGACCTCGCTGACGAGCAAGGACAGCGAGACGCGGCTTGACGCCCGAGATCTCTCTCGCCGGCGCGACAGTTCCGCGGGGCCCGCGCCGGGGAGACGCGGCGCGTCAGTAGCGTAGAAGCGCGCCGATGCCTTCGACGGACTCGAGGTCGCGATGGTGGCGCAACGCCTGGACGCGGCCGCCGTGCCGCAACGTCTGGTGGATCGCAAGGTCAAGACCGTTCGCTTCGGCCTCCATCGGCGTCCCGTCGAGCGGGCAGCTTCCGCCTTCCAGAGACGCGCGCCCGCACTCGGGGCAGCGGAAGGCGCCTCGCTCCGCACCCTCGTCGAAGATCAGCGTGTCGACGCGGCTGTCCGACGCCGCTTCCAGCGTCTCGCGCCAGCCGGCTGCGGCGCGGCCGTTTCGGCCGCGCTCCTCGCGCCACCGCTCGATCGCCTGTCGCTCGTCCCGCTCCCGCGACCGCTCGAGCACCGGCTGGACGACGTCGAGGAGCTCCGCCGGCGAGGCGTGCGCCTCCGCCTGCGTCCACCCGGCGATGGCGTTCCGCGTCTCGCTCGAGAGCACGTCCTCGAGCTCGGCTCTCGTCTGCTCTGAGCTGACGATCACGACCCGCGGCGAGCGGAGGCGCCGAACATAGCGGTCGAGCTCGTCGGCGATGTCGCGAAGATGCCGCCCCACGAGCGCCTCGATGTGCCGCTCGTACCGCGCCTGCGACCACCCGCCTTGGTCGTGCTGCCCCGGCTGCTCTTCGCTCCGGTCGGCGAGCTCTTGCAGGCGTCCGCCCTGCAAGCGGTACACATGGCCGAGCTCTCGGCCGACGACCGCGACGAGCGCACCATCACCGCGGCCGACGAGCGGGACGAGCGGGGCGAGGTAGAACTCCCGGCCGATCTTCACCGTATCCGGGACACCCTCGATCAGGGGAAGCGCGCTCCAGACCTCGCCGCCGCCGGCGAAGACCGCGAGCCCGTGCGCTCCCTCACGGCTGAACTCCTGCTCGAAGTAGCGGCGAATCCGCTCGAGGTCGCCGTCGAGTGCCCGCCGCTGCTCGTGCGTGAGCTTTCTGCTCGCCTCCGCTGCCTCGCGCATGCCCTCGTCGAGGAGCGCGTTCACACGTGAGGCGGCGTCGGCCGCGGTGGGCGAGACGCTCGGGTCGAGGTCGAGGTAGAGGCTGATCGCGCACCCATGCGCCGAGCGAAACTCGGCCAACTCTCGAAGCCCGTCCCAGCTCACGGTCACTGCCACTGCAGCCTCCTCCCTCGTCGGCGCGCGATTCTATTGGCGATGGCGGTCTACACGATCGGACACGGAACGCGGCCGGCGGCCGAGCTCGTCGCGTGCCTGAACGAGGTGCGCGCGAGGACGGTCGTCGATGTCCGGCGGTTTCCGAGCTCCCGACGGAACCCGCAGTTCAGCCAGCCGGCGCTCGCGCAAGCGCTCGACGCGGCAGGGATCGCGTACGTTCACGCGGTCGAGCTCGGTGGCCGGCGGAGCGGCGAGCCGGATGCGGAGCGGTACGCGTGCATCAGAACCGCGGGTTTCCGGAGCTACGCCGCGCGGATGAGAACCAAGGAGTGGCAGGAGGCGCTTGCCGCCGCGTTGGACCACCCTGCCCCCTGCTTCATGTGCGCCGAGACGCTCTGGTGGCGCTGCCATCGCCGGCTGATCTCCGATTTCCTGGTCGCGCGTGGCTACGAGGTGGTGCACGTCATTCGCCCCCGCGAGCGGCGCGGACATCGGATGTCCGACGAAGCGAGCGTCCACGACGGCCGGCTCTACCTCTGCGGCATGCTTGTCGCTTGAGCCGCCGGGGAAGGATCCGGCCGTCCGTGTCGTTGATTAGTGTCGGGGTCGAAGATCCGCGAAGATCGCGGTTCACTCGACGACAACAATGGCAGAAGACGTTCGAGAGCTGATCATCATCGGCGGCGGTCCAGCCGGGTACACGGCGGCGCTCTACGCCGCGCGAGCGAATATGCGCCCGCTCGTCATCGAGGGGTTCGCCTGGGGAGGCCAGCTGATGATCACGAGTGACGTCGAGAACTACCCCGGGTACCCGGACGGCGTCGTCGGGCCCAAGATGATGGAGGACTTTCGCCGCCAGGCGGCCCGGTTCGGAACGGAGTTCTTGACGGACGACGTGACCCGCGTCGACCTTTCCGAGCGGCCGTTCTCGATCTTCGTCGGCGACGACGAGTACCGAGCCGAGGCCGTGATCGTCGCGACCGGCGCAAGCGCACGTCAACTGGGTCTCGCATCCGAGCGGATGCTCCAGGGCAAGGGCGTTTCCTACTGCGCGGTCTGCGACGCCGCGTTCTTCCGCGACAAGGACGTCGTCGTGGTGGGAGGAGGCGACTCGGCGATGGAGGAGGCGATCTTCCTCACGAAATTCGCACGCGACGTCAAGGTCGTTCACCGGCGCAACGACTTCCGCGCGTCGCCGATCATGGTCGACCGGGCTCGCGCGAGCGAGAAGATCGACTTCATCACGCCCTACGTCGTCGACGAGGTGCTCCCGGCAGAGGAGGGGCGCGTGGGCGGCGTTCGCATCCGGAACGTGCGGACGGACGACGTCGAGGACGTTCCCGCGCACGGGCTCTTCGTCGCGATCGGCCACGACCCGAACACGAGCCTCTTCCTCGACCAGCTCGACCACGACGAGGAGGGCTACCTCGTGACGCAGCCCGGCTCGACGGCCACGAACGTCCCTGGGGTCTTCGCTGCGGGCGACGTCGTCGACCGCGTCTATCGGCAGGCGATCACGGCCGCTGGGATGGGGTGCATGGCGGCGTTGGACGCAGAGCGGTTCCTCGCGGCGTCGCGCGGCCATCCCGAAGCCGCGCTCGCGACGCCGCGGTAGCCCGCGGCTTCGGCTCTACACTTCTGCGGACGCCGGGAACTCGTGCCGTTCTTCATCTGCCCAAACTGCAAAGAGCGCTCCGTCGACGACGACGGCCGCGAGGGACTGACGCAGCAGGCAGTCGCGTGCCACAGCTGCGGCTTCGGATTCCTGTTCGAGCTGATGGACGACTACTACCCAGGCCCGAACACGGGCTTCATCGTCTGCGACCAGCTCGGTCGCGTTCTCGCCGTCGGTCGCGGTGTCTTCGAGCTGACGGGCTACGGTGATCGCGAGCTCATGGGGCAAGATCTCGTCGAGAGCCTCGAGCTCGACGGCTTCGAGGCCGAGCGGAACCCCACGAAGCTCGCGCTCGAGTGGGGCGTCCGCCGGCTCGGAGAGCGGCTCGAGCTGCGGACACGGTCGGGCCGCCGCAAGCGCGTTGTCGCGGATTTCTTCCCCGCCTACGACGCCGACGGCGGCCTGCTCGTCGCGCTCTCCCCCGGCTAGGACTCTTCCCAGCCGTCGCGCCCCGGGCCCGCCTCGGCCGCCGCGAGTCGGGCCTCGACCCACGCTTGGAGCTCGCGGAGCGCGGCCAGCGAGACGGCGAGCTCCTGCAGCTCATCGCGCGCCGCGAGCGCTTCCGCGGCCGAGAAAATGCCCAGCGCCTCCAGGCGCGCCACCGCCTCGCTCGGGAGGGCGCCACGCGCCTGCCGTTCGATCTCGGCCTGCCGAAGCCTCGCTCGCGCGTGCTCGGCGCGCGCGGACAGCGCCGCAGCCTCTCCCGCGAGCACGTCAGCGTAGAGCGCGAGGTCGATCGCGCGCATGCCCTGACGCTACGGGCGTGGGAGCTACCGAATCGTCAGGAAACTGAAAATGGAAACGCGTGCGAAGCAGCGCGTCCCTCGACGTGTCTTAGGGAAGCGGCTTCCGCGAGCGATGCAGGCGCTGCCGTCAGGGAGCCGGCGTACGATCGAGCTTCACGGGACCCGGCTCGACGGGCAGAGGTCGGCGACGACGCAGCGCTCACACGAGGGCCGCCGCGCCGTGCAGATGCGGCGACCGTGCCAGATGAGCAGGTGCGGAAAGCGGCCCCAGTCCGCACGTGGGACGATTCGCTGCAGGTCGCGTTCGATCTGCGCCGGATCGTCACGGCGCGTCAGTCCGAGCCGCTGCGAGAGGCGACGGACGTGCGTGTCCACGACGATTCCCTGCGTCGCCCCGCGCTCGGCCGAGACGACATTCGCCGTCTTGCGTCCGACGCCCGGCAGCGTGACGAGGTCGTCCACCTTCGTCGGCACGCGGCCGTCGAACTCCTCGATCAGCTTCTGCATCGTCCCCTGCAAGTTGCGTGCCTTCAGGCGGTACGTGCCCGTTTGGAAGATGTCCTTCTCGAGCTCCTCACGCGGGACGGCGAGGTAGTCCTGCGGACGCCGGTACTTCCGGAACAGTCGATCGGTGACGCGATTCACGTTCGCGTCCGTCGTCTGGGCCGAGAGCATCACCGCGACCAGGAGTTGAAGCTCGTCGCGGAAGCGAAGCGCGATCACGGCGTCCGGGTGCTCCCGCGCGAGCCGCTCGATGATTGGGCGGATGCGCGCCCGCTTCGGCCCGACGCGCCTCCGCGCTTCGTGGACGTAGCTACGACCCACGCGAAGCCCCGGGGTCAGCGCGTGAAGCCGAGTACGCGCGCGGTTGCGGGCCGCGCCGACGGCACCGAGGCGATCGAGCGCCTCCGCCTCCGCCTGCACCCCACCCCACCCGGGTGGGGGAGCTGCCACCCACCACCCGCTGCTGACGGTAGCGCCTCGACCGAACCCGTCTGCGCCAACTTCGTGTCGAATGAGTGGCGTCTGGCAAGTGGCTGCCGAACGCGATCCTGCGCGGCATCCGCGGCGGCTTCCGCAGGCCGCGGCGACCCTCGCCGGCGCTCGCACGCCGCAACTATCTCAAGCTCTCGCGCCCGCGGCGCCGC
>JALZFG010000416.1 GCA_030861645.1 Actinomycetota bacterium | reverse complement strand
GCTCCGGCTCGCGTGCGGGCGCCTCGGCGGGCTTCTCGGCGCCGATCTCCGCGCCGCCCTCGTCCGGCTCGACGCGCCCCGGGGTCTCGCGGTCCTCCTCAGCGCGGCCCGCGGCGCGATCGCCGTCCGCGGACTCGCCGATTTCCTCATCGCGCTCGCCGATCACGGCGACGGGCTTGCCGACGTCGACCTCCTCGCCCTCGCCGGCAACGATCTTGAGCAGGACGCCGCTCGCGTCCGCCTCGACCTCCTGCGTCACCTTCTCCGTATCGAGCTCGTAGAGCGCCTCGCCCTTCTCGACGGCGTCGCCCTCCGACTTCAGCCAGCGGACAATCGTTCCCGACTCCATCCCCTGGCCGAGCCGGGGGAGAGTCAGCTCAACGGCCATCTCGCCCGACCGTGCGATACACCGCGGCCAGCACGTCATTCGCGTGCGGCACGACCCACTCCTCCATCACGGGGGCGAACGGCACCGGCGTGAACCTCGCCCCCACGCGTTCGATCGGAGCGTCGAGCCAGTCGAAGGCGCGGTGCTGCACGAGCGCCGCGATCTCCGCGCCGAAGCCCATTCGCGTCACGGCCTCGTGCGCGACGACGCATCGGTTCGTCTTCTTCACCGAGTCGACGATCGCGTCCTCGTCGAGCGGCTGGAGCGTCCGGGGGTCGACGACCTCGACGGACACGCCGTCCTCCTCGGCCTCGCGCGCTGCCGCGAGCGCCTCCTGCACGAGTCGGCCCGTCGCCACGACGGTCACGTCGTCGCCTTCGCGATGCACGCGCGCTCGGCCGAGCGGGATCGGCTCGATCTCTTCGTCGAGGTCCTCTTTCAGCCCGTAGAGCGTCCGGTGCTCGAAGAAGATGACGGGGTTGTCGTCGTAGATCGCCGACCACAGGAGCCCGCGGACGTCGGAGGGGGTGGAGGCGAAGACGACCTTGAGCCCGGGAACGTGGACGAACCACGCTTCCAGCTGCTGCGCGTGCTGCGCGCCGGGCGACCATCCCGAACCACCCTGCGTCCGCACCGTCAACGGCACCTTCACCTGGCCACCGGACATGTACCGATGCTTTGCCGCCTGATTCACGATCTGCTCCATCGCGAGCGTCAAGAAGTCCTCGTACATCACCTCGACGACCGGCCTCATCCCCGCCATCGCCGCGCCGATGCCCGTTCCGACAATCGCCGCCTCCGAGATCGGCGTGTTCCGCACGCGCTCGGGGCCGAACTCGGCGAGCATGCCCTGCGTGACGCCCATCGAGCCCCCCATCTCCGCAATGTCCTCGCCGAGAATGAACACGCTCTCGTCACGACGCATCGCCTGCGAGAGCGTGTCGCGAACCGCCTCGCGGTAGCTCAGCTCAGGCATGGGAACGCGTGACTCCTGGATCGAACCAGTGGAGCGCCTGGATCACGACGATGATTCGCTACCCGTCTCGGCGTACACGTACTTGAGCGCGTCTTCGGGCTCGGGGTCGGTGCCCGCCTTCGCGAACTCCACGGACCCCTCGATGACGTCGCGGACCTCCTGCTCCAGCTCCTCGAGCTCGTCGTCGGAGAGCTCGAGGCGCTCGCGCGCGCGGTCGAGCGGATCCTGACTCTCGCGCAGCTCGCGGAGCTCGTCCTTCGGGCGGTAGACCTGCGGATCGCCCACGTAGTGGCCGGTGAGACGGTACGTCTCGCAGAGCAAGAAGACCGGCCCCTTGCCATCGCGCGCGTCGTCCACCGCCTCGAGGGCCGTCGCGTGGACGTCCTCGACGTCCTGGCCGTCGGCCTTCATCGCCCTCATCCCGTAGGCGACCGCCCGCTGCGACAGATCCTCGATCGGCAGCTGCTGCCTCGCGGGCGTCGACTCGGCGTAGTGGTTGTTCTCGCAGACGAAGACGGTCTTCGTCTTCCAGAGCTGCGCGAGGTTGAGCGACTCGTGGAAGGTCCCGATGTTCGTGGCGCCGTCGCCGAAGAACGCGACCGCGACGCGCGGCTCGTCGCGGAGCTTGAACGCAAGAGCGGTCCCGACGATGCCGGGTAGCCCGCCGCCGACGACGGCGTTCGCCCCGAGCATCCCGTGCTCGAGGTCGTAGAGGTGCATCGACCCGCCGTACCCGTGGGAGCAGCCCTCGAGCTTTCCGTAGAGCTCCGCCATCACCTTGTTCGCGGGTACTCCCTTCGCGAGCGCATGTCCGTGGGCGCGATGGGTCGAGGCGATCACGTCATCGTCCTCGAGCGCTCGGCAGGCGCCGACGGCGACGGCCTCCTGGCCGATCGCGACGTGCAGGAAGCCGGGCAGCTCGCCGGCGCGGAAGCGCTCCTCGACCTTCTCCTCGAAGCGGCGGATGAGGAGCATCTCGCGGAGGAACTCGAGCCGAAGCTCGCGCGAGAGCTCGCCTTTTCTCTCGACTTTCGCCACGAGTCTGAGTTTATGCTCGCCGTGATGCGACTCGTCGAACAGTGGCGGAAGATCGAGGCGGATCTGCCCGAGAACTGGGCGGACGCGCGATTGCTCCTCCGCCTCGCCGATCCCACACGCCGTGACCGCGCGGCCGCGCTGCTCGCGCCGCTCAACGCCGGACGAGTCAGCGGCGGCCTGCGCTTCTACTGCGCACGGCGCGGCTCGGGCCCCCTCCCCGAGACGATGGAGCGGCTGTTGGAGAGGCTCGACCGTGAGGGGATCGAAGGGACGCTCGAGCTGATCTCGTCGGGCGAGGCGGAAGCGCCGCGGGCGACCGAACGCGTAACGCTCGCGGCGACGTGGGACGCAGCCGTGGGGGCGCTCCCGCCCGACTGGAGCGACCTCTATGTCGAGGTCGAGCTGGCCTCGACGGACTACCTCGAGCGCGCGGCGGTGCTGCTCGCGCCGGTGAACCCGGCACGGTACGGCGGGCGGCCGGGGTTTCGGTTCCGCTGCGCCCGCAACTTCGGCTACGGGACCTCCCCAGGCATGGTACGGCGCTGCCTCGCGCGGCTCGACGAGGAGGGGATCCGCGGCCACGTCCGCATCCTGCGCGCACTCTCGGACACCGATCCGGTCGGCACCCAGGGCCCCGTCTGGTACGTCGGGGGGCGGTCGGTGTGAGCGAGCGCGAGCCCGCTTCCTGGTTGACGATCGAGCGCGGCTGGACGGTCGTCGTTGCCGATGGGACGGAGGTCGGGAAGGTGCACGAGATCGTCGGCGACTCGATCGCCGACATCTTCGACGGCCTCACCGTGAAGACGGCCACGCTCGCGGCGCCGCGGTACGTCCCGGCGGAGCGCGTCGGCGTGATCACCCCGGGCCGCGTCGAGCTGACGCTGTCGTCCGCCGAGGTCGAACAGCTCGGCGAGTACGAGCCGCCCGGGCCGGAGGAGCGGATCCTCCCGGAGACGGCTTCCTGGACGGAGCGGATCGCCGGCTTCTTCCGCCGCAGCCGCGGCCCACGACCCTAGGTCTGCGGCCAGTGGCACCCCGCCGGCGTCCAGGTTCCGGTGTTGTCTTGCGTCGAGTGGGGGCGGGCGTCGAT
>JALZFG010000392.1 GCA_030861645.1 Actinomycetota bacterium | reverse complement strand
CTTCACGGCGGGTGGCTTCGACGCCCGGACGATCGCCGCGTGCATCCCGGCGGCGACCTCGTGCGTGAACGCGACCTCGATCTCGGACAGGCCAACGCCCGCGAGCCCCGACTCGTACTCGCCCTTCGAGAGGGCGCCCGCGATGCAGCCGACGTACGAGCCGCGCTCGCCGCGCTCCTCCGGCGAGAGGCGGTCCTCGGCGACGACGTCGGAGACTCCAATCCGGCCGCCGGGCTTGAGCACACGGGCGATCTCCGCGAACACCGCGGGCTTGTCGATGGAGAGGTTGAGCACGCAGTTCGAGATCACGACGTCGACCGAGTCAGCGGGGAGGGGAATGTCCTCGATCACTCCCTTGAGGAAGACGGCATTGCTCACGCCTGCCTCCCGCGCGTTGCGCTGCGCGAGATCGAGCATCTCGTCCGTCATGTCGAGCCCGAAGGCGAGCCCGGCGGGTCCGACGCGCTTGGCTGAGAGGATGACGTCGATGCCGCCGCCGGATCCGAGGTCGAGGACCGTCTCGCCTTCGCGAAGCTCGGCCACCGCTGTCGGGTTCCCGCAGCCGAGACTCGCGAGGACGGCGGTATCGGGCAGCTCGTCACGCTGCTCGGCGCCATAGAGCGCCTCGCCGAAGTCCTTCGTCTCCCCTTCGCAGCAGGCGCCGCCCCCGCAGCCACACCCACCCTGTTCGGCGGCTCCCCGCGCCGCCTCGGCGTAGCGGCGCCGAACCTCCTCCCTCAGTGAGTCTGATGTCGCGTTCATTCGCAGAATTCCCCCTTGAGCTCCATGAGCGTCGCGAGCTTCTCGACCGCGTCAGGATTGAGCGAGAAGTACGCCCACTTCCCGCGCTGCGCGCGATCCACGACACCCGCCTCGAGCAGCTTCTTCAGGTGGTGGCTGACCGTTGGCTGGGACAGCCCCAGCGGCTCGACGAGCTCGCAGACGCAGACGGGCTCGCCACTCGTCGCGAGCAGGTTGACGATCCGCACGCGCGCCGGATCGCCGAGGGAGCGAAACAGCGCCGCGGTGGAAGCTGCCGCTTCCTCTGAGAGAACGGGCGCGGCGAGCGGCGCGCAGCAGACGAGAGGCGTCAGCGTCTCGCTCATCCGATCCAGAGCGGACGACGCTCGATCGCCCGCGTTCGCGCGCGCTCGATGAGGCACTCCGCCCGACAGCGCGCGACACAGATCTCATCACAGCGCTCGCAGAACCACGGGCTCGACGGGCCCGGCTGAGAGAAGGGCCGCCACTTCATCTCACACCTCCCTCGTATCGACGACAATCAATGTATCGACGTTCGTCGATCTTGTCAAGCGGCCACCGGTCGCCCGACCCGGGCTGGTTCATGTGAGGGTTGACTTCGTCTTCGCTCTCTGTCAGGCTCGCCCCCACGTGTCGGCCGGCTTCGGAGGGGGGCGAGACGCACGATGAAGGTGGCCGGGAGTCGCCGAAAATCCGTCGGCCGCGTGCTGCTCGCCTGCGCGGTCGTTGCACTCGCGGTCGCCTTCGGCTCGACGCTCGGCGCGGTCAGCGCTCAGCCAACGGGCCAAGGCTCGGTCCCGGCGAGCGACGCGAAGCCGAAGCCGAAGAAGAAGAAGCCAAAGCGGAAGCGCCCGGCGCCGAAGCCAAAGCGAAAGACCTGGCCGTGGGCGACCACCTCGAGCCCGATCGCCCTGTCCCTGGACAACCGGCTCCTGTGGGTCGTGAGCCCGAAGGACGACAGCGTCTCGGTCATCCGGACCGACACGAACGCGGTCTTGAGGAAGATCCAAGTCGGCGACGAGCCGCGAAGCATCGCGCTCGACGCGAACAATCGATTCGCGTACGTCGCCAACGCCGCAGCCGGCTCCGTCTCGGTGATCAGGATCGCGAATGCCACCTTCAGCCGGTTCAGAGCGGGCGTGGTCGCGTCAGGCACGACAGGCGCGGAGCCGTGGAACGTCGTAGTCTCGCCGGACGGCAAGCGCGTCTTTGTCGCGAACAGCGGACAGGACACGATCACCGTGATCAACACCGCGAACCTGAGGATCATCGGCAACGTCGACCTCAGGAACAGCGTCTGCAACGACCCCGACCGCGGCCGCCATTTCCAGCCGCGCGGTCTCGCCGTGAGCCTGGACAACCGGAAGCTCTTCGTCACGCGCTTCTTCTCCTTCACGAGGTCCGGCGGCCGCCAGGCCGACGACAACGGGAGGGAGGGCGCGGTGTGCCGGCTCGATATCAATACGTCCTCGAACGCGATCTCCGGCTATCGCCCGGCACAGCTCATCACGCTCGCGCCGCGCGTCACCGGCTTCCAGATCGACGCGAACGGGGACGGAACGCCCGACGACACGTCGGCTTTCCCGAACCAGCTTCAGAGTATCGTCATCCGCGGGGACCAGGCGTACCTCCCCAACGTTGCCGCTTCCCCGAGTGGGCCGCTCCGCTTCAACGTCGACACGCAGGCGTTCGTCAACGTCATCGACGGCGTCAGGGGCGCGACGCAAACCGACGCCAGCGCGGAGAAGTTCCTGAACCTGCACCTCGGCGCGCGCGAGCCCGAACCCGGCAAGAAGCGGCTGTTCTTCGCAAACCCGTGGGCGATCGCATTCACGACGCGGACGGGAGCGGGCGCCGGGTACGTCGTCTCCGCCGGCAGCGACCTCCTCGTCAAGGTCAACGTCGCCGCGGACGGGAAGCTGAGCTTCACCGTCGATGCAAACACGACGCGCTACATCGACCTGAACAACCCCGACGACCCCGCCACGAGCGGACGGAACGCGGGCAAGAACCCTCAGGGGATCGCGATCAACAGTGGCGGAACGCGCGCGTACACGATGAACGTCGTCTCACGCAACGTCTCCGTGGTCGACCTCACGAGCGACCGCGTGATCGCGGTCGTGCAGACGGCCCCGCTGCCCGCCCCCGGCTCTCCCGAGGAGACCCGGCTTGTGGGCGCAGAGGTGTTCTTCTCGTCGCGGGGCAATTTCAACCGGCCCGCCGGGACAACGGTGTCGACGACCGAGCGGCTCTCGAGTGAGGGCTGGCAGAGCTGCGCGAGCTGCCACTTCGAGGGCCTCACCGACGGCGTCGTGTGGGCCTTCGGCTCCGGGCCGCGAAAGTCGGTTCCCCTCAACGGGAGCTTCAACCCGCACGATCCCAACGACCAGCGCGTCCTCAACTACTCGGCGATCTTCGACGAGATCGAGGACTTCGAGATCAACATCCGGAACGTCTCCGGGCCGGGCCCGCTCGCGACGCCGGTCCCGTGCAGCGAGGGCGCTCCCAACACCACCAACGACCCGAACCACGGCTTGCTCATCGGCGACAACGGCAACATCAACCTCCCCCCGTGCGTGATCAACGCGTTCGCGAAGGCAAATGCGAACCGGCCGCAGCTCACGGTCACCCTCCCGGGAAGCAGCGTTGCCGTTCCCGCCTTGACCGCGATGCGCGAGTGGGTGCGGTTCGCGATCCGCACGCCGAATGGGCCGCTGGTCACGACGGCCACGCAGACGCAGGTGCAGCAGGGGCGGGAGCTCTTCCAGCAGGCCGGATGTACGACGTGCCACTTCGGCGGCAAGTGGACGCTGAGCACGAGGGACTTCACGCCCCCGCCGGCCGCGACCGAGATCTTCACCGAACGCACGCCGCCGCCCGTCTTCGGGAACCCCGTCGGCGCCCAGTACCTGAACCGCTTCCTGCGCGACATCGGCTCCTTCAACCTCGGCGTCCCGGGCTCGAACAACCCCTTCGGCAACAACATTGGCGGCGCGGAGAAGAACGAGACGGGGCTGGACGCGCTCGGGATCGACTACAACAACGACGGCAAGGGCATCGGCTTCAACGTCCCCTCGCTCCTCGGCATCTACGCGAGCCCGCCCTACTACCACAACGGCGCCTGCGAGACGCTCGCGTGCGTCCTCAGCAACGTCAAGCACCGCACGGCCAATGGGCGGCTGCCCGACCGGCTGGCGGATCCGGCGCAGCAGGCGGCCGTCGTGAGGTTCCTCGAGACGATCGACGCCGACACAGCGCCGCTCCCCGGCCCGTAGCGGAGCGCCCGCCTGCGGGAGGTCAGCTCGCGCGCCGCGCGCGCCCGGACGGTTGGCAACGCGGGGCGCGCCGCGGCTTCGTCCCGGGCGGGACGACAAAGACCTTCTGCCCGCGGAGCATGCGCCCGCTCGCTTCGGCGTCCGGCGGAGGTCGGTAGACGTCGACATGGCGGACGAGGATCGCCCCGCCCGTGTCCTGGGCGACGAACCAGCCGTCGCCCGGCTTGCTGCAGTACGCGGGGATGAAAATCCTGCTGCCGAGCGCGATCAGGCGCGGGTCGACGGCGGCGCTGCGCCAGTACGTGAGCCGGCGCGACGGCCCGCGAGCGAAGCGAAGATCGGGCGGGGGCGGGA
Organism: Actinomycetota bacterium; assembly: GCA_030861645.1. GTDB lineage: Bacteria > Actinomycetota > Thermoleophilia > Gaiellales > Gaiellaceae > JALZFG01. The sequence continues at coordinate 4,442 of JALZFG010000392.1, read as the reverse complement.
TGAACCGCGTCGGACGTCCCTCCGACCAGCCGCCCTTCCCGAGCGGGAAGGTAACCGCACCGCGCGCGTTCCGCCAGCCGAGCGAGAGCCACGCCGGCCACCCCCTCGTCCACGAGCCGTCGGGACAGGCGGTCGTCGCTCTACCCCTCGGATTCACCCAGCCGATCGAGTACGGCCCTGCGAAGTGGTACCAGCGCCCGTCGCGCCCGATTCCCTGCCCTTCCATCGCGAGGCCGCCCGAGCTGTAGAGCCAGTCGACGCGGTGCCGCCCGCGCAGGCCGGGCGCCGAGACGAGCTTCCCCGAGAACCAGTCTTCCTTCGTCGGGTAGTACTCGGTGATGACGGTCCCCGGGAGCCAGCGCGGACGCGTGATCGGGCGGATCCTCTTCGGGGGCGGCGCCGGGCCGCACGCGTGGGCCGGAGCCGTGGACGACGGTGAAACGGCGTCGGCGAAGACGCCCGCCGCCGCTCCCGCGACGGTAAGCGCGATCGTGGCTGCAAGCGCGGGCGGAACGTTCCTCTGGCGCATCACGCGGGTCGCCGAAAGAGCAGTGTAGTAAGCGCTCGAAGGGTCCGCTCGCGACGGAGCGGGCAGTATCTCAGCGTGATCATCGAGGATGGGCAGGCGGGGGACCGCCTGCGCGCGCTGATCCGAGAGGTCGGCGGTTGGCCGATCGTCGGCCCCGTCTCGCTGCACGTCCGCGACGCGGCGCGAGTAGTGCGCCGCCGTCCGTCGAGCGCGGCCTTCGCCGCGCCGCTCGACGACCGGCTCGTCTTCGTGCTCGGCAGCCCCCGCTCGGGCACGACGTTCCTCGCTGAGGCGATCGGCTCGCTGCCGGGCTTCGTCGACCTCGGCGAGCTTCTGCCGCTAAAGGCGACCGTTCCCGAGCTCGCGAGACGCGACGCGGCTGAGGCGGGCGTGCGGTTGCGGCGGACGCTCTGGCTGACGCGCCGACTCGGTGGCCTCGGCGGCGTCCGGGGGGTCGAGCAGACGCCCGAGAGCGCGTTCCTCGGCCCGGCGCTTCCACTCGCGTTCCCGCAGGCGTCGATCCTCCACCTCGTCCGCGACGGGCGCGACGTGGTCTGCTCGCTCCTCGAGCGCGGATGGGTCTCGCGCGGACGGAGCGGGCGTGACGATGCCGGGAACGTCGTCGGCGCAGCCGCTCGTTTCTGGGTGGAGGGCGGCCGCGAGCAGGAGTTCGAGACGGCGAGCGACGCCCGCCGCGCTGCATGGGCCTGGCGCCGGTACGTCGAGAGCGCGCGGGCGCTCGGCAACCGCGCGCATGAGCTCCGCTACGAGCGCGTGTGCGCCGAACCGGAGCGGGCGGCGGCGGAGCTCGCGGCTCTCCTCCACGCGCCGGAGGGCGAGCTCCGGCGTGCGCTGATGCCCGCGCACACCGCCTCCGTCGGCCGCTTCCGGCAGGAGCTCACGCCGACCCAGCTCGCCGACGTCGAGGCGGAGGCTGGAGGACTCTTGTCAGCGCTCGGCTACGAGTAGCGGTCGCTCAGCGGCAGATGTTCGGAGCGAGCTTGCGGTCGAGCGTCACGCGCCGGCCGTCGTCGAGAACCGCGAGCGCGCGAAGCTTCGACGACGCCCGAACGCGAACGGCGTACTCGAAGGGTGCCGTCGCATCGCGGGCTCTCCGCGTACCGGCATTGAACTCGACGTAGTCGACGTACCGCTCGTCGCCGCCGATCATCTTCGTGTAGGCGACGGCGTCGGGGCATGCGGCCTGGTACGAGACGGTGAGACCGAGGGCGGGCCCACGCCGGCACAGGGCTCCGGTGCAATCGCGAAGCCGGGTGAGGCGCTGCGCGAGCTCGAGCTCCAGCGCCTGCTCGCCCAGGTCGCCATGGAGGTTGTCGAGCTCGTCCGGATCGAGCCCGAGGTCGTAGAGCTCCCGCTCGCCCGTCCGGTGCTCGGCGAGCAGGTAGCGCGGCGTGCGGATCGCGGTGTAGAGCCGCGGGCGGAACAACCGCTCGCCGGGCCCGCGCTCGATGAGCAGGTCCCGTCCCCACTCGAGGCCCGGGTCCCTGAAGAGCGGCATGAGCGAGCGCCCGTCCATGATCAGGCCTGGCCGCGCGTTTGCGACGTCCAAGATCGTCGGTGCGAGGTCGATATTCGCGACCAGCTGCTTCAGGTGGTGACCCTTCGGGACACCCGGCCCGCGCACGATCAGCGGCACGCGAATCGAGGGTTCGTAGAGGAGCTCCTTGCCCGTGAGGACGCGGTGCTGGCCCTCGAGGAATCCGTTGTCGCTCGTGAAGATGATCAGCGTTCGGCCGAGCTCCCTCCGCCTCCGCAGCTCGGCGACGATCGCCGCGACGCCCTCGTCGACGGCGAGCAACGACTCGAGTCGCTGCTGGTACAGCTCGCGGAGCGCGGCCAGACGCGCGGCCGAGAGCAGTGGGCGCCTTCGGATGCTCGCCGGCTTGTCGCTGACATCGCGCTCGTTGAGCGACGGCCACCTGGGCAGCGGAAGGAGCGCGAACCGGTTCCGGTGCCGGGGCGCCGGCGACGGCGTGCGCAGCCCCGGCGGATCGTCGAGATCGACGGGATCGCCGTGGTGCGGCGCCCAGTACGAGACCCACATGAAGAAGGGGCGCGGCGAAGGTGCATATCTGCGAATCGCGGCAACGGCCGTGCGCGTGTACACGTCGGTCTGGTAGCTGCGCGGGTTCCACCCGCGGAACGAAACGATCCGCCCGTTCTCGTTCATCGAGTGGCCGAGATACGCCAGCCTCAGCCCGGCGTGCCAGTCGCTCCAGCCTGGCGGGACGTACCGCGGGGCGCGCCTGAAGTAGCCGTTCAGGTACTTCCCGACCATCACCGTCGTGTAGCCCGCGCGCTGGAGCCAGACGGCAAGCGTGTTCGTGTGATCGAAGCGGTCCCAGCCCGTCCTCGGGGAATTCCCGACGACGCCGTGGTGGTGTGCGTACTGGCCCGTCAAGAACGTCGCCCGTGACGGGCAGCAGAGCGGAAAACTCACGAAGCTGTTGTCGAAGGTCGTTCCCTGCCGCGTCAGCAGCCGCCTGACGTTCTTCATCACGCGCAGGTTCTCGACCGTCTGATCGTCGGTCATGATCACGATCACGTTCGGCTTCTTCGAGGGTGTTCGCGCCTGCCCGCGCGCGGCTCCCAGCATCGCGCCGGCAACGCCAAGAGCGGCGGCGAGCGAGAGGGAAATACAAAGACCGAAGAGGCGACTCGTCATTCCGCGAAGGGCCGTGAGTGTAGCTTCGGCCGTCGGAGTCCCCGCCCTGAGACACGGAATCCTTACGCTCGCAGCGAGCGAGCGGCGCGAAGCGGCGCGCCCGGGAGCGGCGGATTTCGACCGAGTCTGGCGCCAACCCTCGACCACACTCAGGGGGTCTGACCCCAACCGCCTCGGACGCCGCTTCACCGCGAGCGCGCCCAGCCGCATCGGTATAAAGTTCCTGCACGACCCCCCTTTCCTCCACGGAGGAGAACACTTCCTATGCAGTCTCGCCCCACCCCCGAGGGGACGTTCGAACCGACCGCGAAGACGCCCGTCGGCGTGATCCTCGCGGCGGGAACCGGCGCCAGGCTCGGGAACGGCTGCAAGCCGCTCGCCCGCGTCGCGGGCATCACGCTGCTCGAGCGGGCGATCGTCACGCTGCGTGAGGCAGGGGTCGCGCGGATCATCGTCGTCGTCGGTCACGCCGGCGACCAGGTCGAGCGGTTCGTCGAGGAGCGAGGCCTCGACGTCGAGCTCGTCCGGAACGACGACTTCCCGCGTGGAAACGGCTCGTCGGCGCTCGTCGGAGGGCGCGCGGCCGGCCGCCGCTTCCTCGTCACGATGGCGGATCACGTGGTCGAGCCCGGCGCGGTCGCGAAGCTCCTGGCCTCCAACGCCCGCTTCGCGGCCGCCGTCGACAGCGACCCACGCTACTGCGACGTCGAGGAGGCGACCAAGGTCCGGCTCAACGGCCACTCGGTGATCGCGATCGACCGGGAGCTCGAGGAGTTCGACGGCGTCGACGCCGGCATGTTCGTCTGCGACGCCGACCTGCTCCCCGTCGCCGAGCGCGCGCTCGCGAACGGCGAGGGGAGCTGGAACGCCGTTCGGCGGCGCTGTCTCACGGAGGGGCTCGAGATCGAGGCGGTCGACCTCGGCGGAGCGTTCTGGATTGACGTCGACACTCCGCACGAGGCCCGGCGTGCCGAGCGCCTGCTCGTCGCCCACGCCGCCGGGAAGAGTCACGACGCCGCCGTCGCCCACCTCCTGAACCGGCGGCTATCGCGACCGCTGTCGTTGCTCCTCGTCCGAGTCGGGCTGTCACCGAACGCTGTGACGGTCGCGACCTTTTTGCTCGCGCTCGTGGCGGCGACGGGACTCGCGCTCGGCAGCCTCTGGACGGCGGCGCTGATCGCCGGCGGCCTGCTCGTGCAGCTCGCCTCGATCGTGGACGGCGTCGAC
>JALZFG010000369.1 GCA_030861645.1 Actinomycetota bacterium | reverse complement strand
ACGTCTCGAGGTTCGCACGGCGTACGTGCGGCGCGTGGTGAACGTAGTCCGAGCTGAAGAGCTCAACGGATGTCGTCCCAGCTGCGCCTGCCGGCCATCGCGTCAAACCATCGGCGCGGGATCTCCTTGTTCGCGTCCGGCGCGTTCACGACGCCGCTCGGAAGACAGGGCGGCCGGCCTTGTCTTCGATCTCGTCGAGGTGTCGGCGACAGAAGTTCAGCAGCATGAGCTTGAGGAACGACGGCATCTTCGGGAACTGAGTCTGGAGGAGCGAGGCGATCACCCCTCCCTCCGTTGCCGTCCTCCGTAGGTACTCGTAGAGGTCGTCGACCGAGACGCCGCTCGAGAATTGCGCAGCGGCGGCCGAGACTTCCTCGTCAAAGCGAAGCTTCTGCTCCAGCATCGCGCCGACGGCTTGGCGAACGTCGTTCGCGCCCGAAACCACATGCATCGGGAAGTGCCCGGCGGCGATCGTCTCCAGCGCCCCCTCGCCCACCATCGCGAGCGTTCGTCGGAATGTCTCCGCGGTGTTGTCCGTGTCTGTGTCCTTCCAGACCGGCACGGCGGTCGTCTCGTCTGCGAAGAACAGGAAGTTGTGCTCCGGGACGTAGAAGAGCACCCCGTCCGGCGTATGGCCGTGGCCCTCGAAAACCTGTACGGCGCCGAACGTCCAGCCCGTCCAGCGGCCGTCGCCGTACTGGAAGGTCTCACGGGGAAGCGACTCGTACCGCTGCATCGTCTCGACGCTCATCTGGATCGGCGGATACGTCTCCGCGACGTTTCGCATCATGAGGTCGCCCCAGTAGTGACTGATCAGGGTCGTGATCCCGAGCTCATCGATGAGCCGACCGAGCTCCGCAAGCCTCGCTTGGTCGATATTCGGGCTGACGCCCGCGCGTACGAGGAGCGGCATCAGCGCGTCGACGGTGATGTCGAGACCCTCGAGGTAGTTGAAGTACCTCGCGCCCTCGTTGTAGGCGTCCCTGAAGAAGTTGAAGGGGTCGAAGTACGGATCGGATTTCTCCGAGATGTAGTGAGCTTTGTCGGGTGCCGCGATCTCATTGATCACGTCGTTGTTCCCAACGTGGTCGCCGTGGCCGTGGCTGTTCAGCAGCACCAGGCGCGAGAACGCGCCCCTGAGACGATCGGCAAGCTCCAGAATCGCTCGCTTCTGCTCCTGGCCGAGGCCGGTATCGAGGAGATACAGCGTGTCGCCCGAGTGGACAGCGGCGATGTTCGGGACGTTGACGTCGTCCCACATCGACTTCGGGCGATGGCCCTCGATGAGGTAAAGACCCGCGCGAAGCTCGTGAACAGGTGCCGCCAGCACCACCACCTCCGTCCCGCTTGCGCCGGGGTTACCAGCTCGCGGGCGCAGATCGTACGCGACTCGCCCGACGGGCGGGTGGCTCGGGTGACGGGCGCCTCGAGCGACTCACGCGGCGTGGCCGGCATCCGCTTCGTCTTTGCCAGCTTTCCGATCCGACCGCGGTGGCGGTCGCCCAGACCCTCGTCGGGAGCGCCGAGATCGAGCGCCGACTTCGCGAGCTCGACGGGTAACCTCCGGCCGTGATGCGGCTTCGCGCCCTTCGCACCCGCTGATGGCGATCCTTCCCCGTGAGAAGACCGGCCGCGTCACGTCCGCCGCCGGGGTCGCCGAGCGCCTGCTCGACAACGTCGAGCTCGTCGTGCACGGCAAGCGGAAGGAGATCAAGCTCGTCCTCGCGGCGCTGATCTGCGAGGGCCATGTCCTCTTCGAGGACGTCCCCGGAACCGCCAAGACCGTGCTTGCGCGGTCGATCGCACAGAGCATCGACGGGGCGATCCCCTCGAGGATTCAATGCACGCCCGACCTCCAGCCGACGGACGTCACCGGGCTGTCGATCTACAACCAGAAGCTGCGCGACTTCGAGTTCCGGCCCGGGCCGATCTTTGCGAACGTCGTGCTCGTCGACGAGATCAACCGGGCGATGCCGAAGACGCAGTCGGCGCTGCTCGAGGCGATGGCCGAGCGGCAGGTGACGGTCGACGGCGTCACGCGCCTTTTGCCCAATCCCTTTCTCCTCCTCGCGACCGAGAACCCGATCGAGCACGAGGGAACGTTCCCGCTTCCCGAGGCGCAGCTCGATCGCTTCTTCGTCAAGACGGCGCTCGGCTATCCCGGTGCCGACGACGAGCTTCGCATCGTCCGCGACCAGCGCGACGGGCACCATCCGCTGGGTCGTCTGCGGTCGGTCGTGACGGTCGAGGAGGTGGAGAAGCTCCGAGACGCCGTCGCAGACGTCTATATCGACGAGTTGATCCAGCGCTGGATCATCGGCCTCGTGCGCGCGACGCGCGACCTCGATTTGGTCGCGATCGGAGCGTCGGTGCGGGGGAGCCTCGCGCTCGAGCGAGTCGCCCGAGCCTGGGCGCTCCTCGATCGCCGCGACTACGTCGTCCCTGAGGACGTCGAGGCGCTGTTTGTCCCCGTCCTCGGCCACCGAGTGATCTTCAGGCCCTCGTTCGTCGCCGAGACGCGCAGGATCGGCTGGGCGGCGGCAATGGCGACCTTCCGCGAGCGGTGTCTCGAGCTCGCGCCGCGCCCCGAGGCGAACGCGCCGCGCGCGGAGGGCGGCTCCCGCGCGATGTAGCGGCGCGACTGTGGCGAGCGCGCAGCTGACCTTTCCGCTGATCCCGCGCCGCCGCTTGATCGGGCTCAGCTTCGGGGCGATGCACAGCGCCCGGCGGGGCATGGGCTCCGACATCGCCGGCTCGCGTCCCTACAGTCCCGGCGACGATATCGACACAATCGACTGGAACGCATCGGCGCGCCTCTCGGCCGCGCGCGCGAGCGACGATTTCATCGTCCGCGAGTGGTTCGCGGAAGAGGCCCCGCGCGTGGTGATCATTTGTGATCGCCGGCGGGCAATGGCGCTCTACCCGGCGTGGCTCCCGTGGCTCTCGAAGCCGCAAGCGATGCGGCAGGCGGTCGAGCTCATCGCAGAGAGCGCTCTTCACGCCCGCGGCCTCGCCGGCTATCTCGACTACGCCGACGCCGAGCACCCCGATCCGGGCCGGCGCGATCCCGAGCCCTACTGGCAGCCGCCGCGGAGCCAGGCGAGCTCGTGGAGCATACGTGAGCGGCTCGATCACGACGCCTTTCACGCACCCCGCGACAACCTGACGCGCGCGCTCGAGCACCTCCAGGAGGCTCCAAACCGCGTTCCACCCGGAAGCTTCGTCTTCGTCTGCTCCGACTTCATCGTCTCGCCGGAGAGGGACCTCTGGCTGCGAGCTGCCGAGCGCCGCTGGGACCTCGTTCCCGTCGTCATCCAGGACCCGACCTGGGAGCAGAGCTTCCCCGACGTCTCGTCACTGGTCGTGCCGCTCGCCGATCCCGATACGGGGAAGGTGCGGCACGTGCGGCTCACCCGCGCCGAGGCGCTCGCGCGGCGCGCCGAGAACGAGCGGCGGCTGTCGCGAACGCTCGCTGACTTCGTCGCGCTCGCGGTAGAGCCGATCCTGATCGGGACGAGCGCCCGCGAGCCCATCCTGCAGGCGTTCATCGCGTGGGCGGAGGGCCGCGCGTACCGGTGGTGGCACCCCTGGTGAGCCTCCGGCGGCGTTGGCCGGTCCACGGGGGCCTCGTGGTGCTCGTCCTGAGCGTCGCCCTCGGCGTGCCCGCGATCGTGCCCGCGGCCGAGGCGAGAGCGCCGCGTGAGGTCGCGGCCGACCCCGGCGTGGTCGCGAAGGCGTTCCTGTCACCTCGGGTGATCCTGTTCGGCGACCGGCTGACGGCGCGGTTCGACGTCGTCGTCGACCGGCGGCGCATCGATCCTCGGCTCGTGCGGCTCGAAACCGACTTCGACCCCTTCAGCCGCGTCGGGCGCGTCAAACTGACCCACCGCGACGCCGGTGCGCTGACCCTGATTCGCTTCACGCTGCTGCTGCGCTGCCTGTCGGCCGCGTGCCTGCCGCGGCTCACGCAAAAGCGCGAGTTCGAGTTCCCGAACGCGCGCATCCTGATCGGTCACGCGCGGCACCTCGCGCGCCTCCAGCGCGTCGCCGAGCTCCGGCTGCCTCCGGTGGGCGTCGCCCCGCGCGTGAGTGCGATCGAGCTCGAGCGGTACCGCGAGGTGAACCCGCTTCAGCCGCCCGGCGCGTCGAAGACGGTCCCGAACGCCGCGGACGTCGCCGGGCTCTGGCGCGAGAGCTCCGCACCGCTTCCCGACGTCTCGTACCGGCTTCCGCCGGGCGCGCTCGTGAGTCTCATGCTCGTGCTGGCCGCGCTGCTCGCGATCGCGGCGGGCGTCCTTGTGCTCCAGCAGATCCGCGCCGCCCGCCGGCCAATTTCCGTCGCCCTGCCCGCGCCGTTGTCGGGATTGTCGCTCGAGCAAGCGCTTGGGCTCCTCGATCTTGCGCTTGCCGACGGGCAGGTCGCAGAGCAGCGAAAGGCGCTCGAGCTGCTCGCGCGCGAGCTCGGCGATGTCGGCAAGGAAACGCTCGCACGGCGGGCGCGTCGCCTCGCGTGGGCCGAGGACGATCCATCCCGCGCGGAAGCACGAGCGCTCGCGAAGACGGTCAGGGCCGGGATCGAGGGAGGGCCGGATGGCAGCCCCGCATAACCTCGTCGCGACCCGGCGCATTCGTCTCTTCCGGCGCCCTGTCGCGATCCCCTCGCCCGACCTCGCCGCGCTCGCGGCGGCGGCGAGGAGGACGCGCCTCGTCCGGCTCGCGCTAGGGCTGGCCCTCGTCGCACTCGTCGTGGCTGCCTTCTTCCTCGTACGTCGCCTCGAGGTCCGACAGGGTGGCTTTCTCCCGGTTGGCTCGACGGACGTGATCGTCGTCGACCTGTCGACGAGCGTCGGCAGCGAGTCCAACCGTCGAATCGCCCGCGTTCTCTCCGAGTTCGTCGGGAGTGACGAGCCGGCTGGCCTCGTGCTCTTCTCCGACTCCGCGTACGAGCTCGTGCCGCCCGGGACGCGCGGCCTCGAGCTGAAGCCGCTGCTCCGGTTCTTCACGCCACGACGACTGACGCCCGAGGAGCGAGAGCGGCTGCGGCTCGAGGGTCGCCTCGAGCGGGACTCCGACTTCCTGCAGAACCCATGGGTATCCACCTTCCGCGGTGGCACGCGCATCTCAGCCGGCCTCCAGGTGGCCCGGCGAATGCTCCGTCGCGACCGCGTGAGGCACGGTGCCGTCCTGCTCGTCAGCGATCTCGACTACTCCCCGTTCGACCTCGCGGATCTCACTGAAACCCTCGTCCAGTTCCGCCGCGAACGTCTCCCGATCCGCGTCGTTCCGCTGTTCCCGAGCTCGCCGGACCGCGAGTTCTTCGAGCGGCTGATAGGGAAGGACGCAATCGTCGAGTGGAACGAGCTGCGCGCAAGCGGGAGCGCGCGGCAGGCGAAGCAAGCGCTCGAGGGCAGCGTCCCGCTCGCGCTCCTCACCGTCGGCGTCCTCGTCGTCGGGCTCCTCGCGCTCAACGAGCTCTGGTGCGGCGGGCTCGCGATCGCGGCCCCGGAGGAGCGGCGATGAGACGCTCGCCGGCGCTCGTGCTCGCGGCGACCGCGGTCGGGCTTGCCGTCGTCCTCTCCCTCTTATCCGTGGACGTGCTCCATCAGGAGCACGCGCTCGCGAGCGGTGACGTTGAGTTCGCGGCCCGTCGCGGCGGAAACGACGCGTGGCGGACGCGCGAGATCGTTCCCGGAGGTGTCGCGCGCTCGCTCCTGGGGGTCAACGACGACCTCCACTACCGCAAGGCGATGCGCCTCTTCCGGCTTGCGCGTCCCCGTGCGTTGACGCTCGGCGACCCGGGTCTCCCGCCGCTTCGCGCAGAGGCCGAGCAGGTGCTCGGGGAGTTAGCGGCCGCGGGCGACGATCCGGTCGAGAAGTCGCGGGTCCTGAACCTGCTGGGCGTTCTGGCGCTGGCCCGCGCCGTCGATGAGCTGGCGCAGACGCCGGACGTGTTTCGCAAGAGCATCTCGATCTTCCGCTCCGCAATCGACGCCGATCCCGGAAACGAAGACGCCAAGGCGAACCTCGAGCTCGTGCTGCGGGTCCGCGCGTCGCGCGCGCGCAATCAGCCGCCGACCGCCAAACGGAGGCGAGCCGGATCGAAGCGGGCCGGCCTCAGCGGGGCGGGGGGTGGCTACTAGATGGACGTCTCGTTCCTGACGCCGCTCGCCGGTCTGCTGGCGCTCGGCGCGCTTGTCACCCTGTCGGCGTTCCTCGTGCTCGAGCTCCGGGCGCGGCGAGCTCGCCTCGCGCTCGGCCTCGCCGAGCCGTCCCTCCGCGCGCGGCTCCCGCTCGCGCTCTCGCTCGCTGCGCTCCCGCTCCTGCTCGGCCTGGCAGCGGCTCAGCCCGTCCTCGAGGCGACGAAGACCCGCCGCGTCAGAGGCGATGCCGAGGCGTTCTTCGTCCTCGACACCTCGCGCTCCATGCTCGCCTCGACGCGGCCGTCCGCACCGAGGCGGTTCGAGCGCGCGCAGTGGCTCGCCCTCGAGGTCCGGCAAGCACTGCCCGACGTCCCGGTCGGCCTCGCGTCGCTGACGAATCGCCTGCTCCCGCACCTCTTCCCGAGCGCGGACATCCCGACCTTCGCCGCGACGCTCATGCGGTCGATGGGGATTGAGCGGCCGCCGCCGGATATCGCTGCTTCTCTCCGGATCACCACCTTCGCTCCGCTCGCCGCGCTCGCCTCGACGAACTTCTTCAGCCCGCGCTCGACGCGGCGTCTCGCCG
>JALZFG010000367.1 GCA_030861645.1 Actinomycetota bacterium | reverse complement strand
GGGCGCGGACGCGAGCGAGGTCGCCGCACAGCCGATCGACCACGCTCTCGACGGCGGCCGTGACCGTCATCGCCGGCTCCGCTCCGGCGCAAGCCGCTGGCGGAAGCGCCACCAGCTCCAGAGGGTCGCGACGAGGAAAAACCCGGCGCCGAAGACGACCGCACGGAGAACATCGCCGCCGGTCACGTACGCGAACGCGACGAGCAGGGCGGCGAGCACGCCGTAGAGGATCGCGCTGTCGCGGTAGGGTCGCTTCGGAGTCTCCCGACGGTTGGTCGCGCGGTCCGCGCCGGGCGCATCGTCGGGAATCACTGCAGCGGCCCCACGTCGGCCTCGACGGCGGCAACGAGAGAGCCGTCCCGCAGCCCCTCGGCGACCGCCTCGATATCGGGCGTCAGCGGTCGGTCGTCCGCGAGGCGCGGAGAGACGCTCCGGACGTACTCGCGCGCGGCGCGCGCCCCGCGGCCAGGCTGCAGCGGAGCGAGAAACTCGACGCCCTGGGCGCTGGCGAGGAGCTCGATCGCGAGGACGCGCTCGGCGTTCGCGAGCACCTGCCACGCCTTGAGCGCCGAGGCGTTCCCCATCGAGACGTGATCCTCCTGGCCGGCGCTCGTGGGAATCGAATCGACGCCCGCCGGATGAGCAAGCACCTTGTTCTCGCTCACGAGCGCGGCGGCGACGTACTGCGGGATCATGAAACCGGAGTTGAGCCCCCCGTTGCTCGTCAGGAACGCCGGCAGCCCCTCCGACAGGCTTGGGTTGACCAAGCGCTCGACGCGCCGCTCCGAGATGTTCGCGAGCTCGGCGACTGCCATCGCGAGGGCATCGAGCGCGAACGCGAGCGGCTGCCCGTGGAAGTTTCCGTTCGAGACGAGCAGCTCGTGCTCGACGAGCACGAGCGGATTGTCCGTCGCCGCGTTCAGCTCGACCGTGACGGTGTCGGTCGCGTAGGCCAGCAGGTCGCGCGCGGCTCCGTGAACCTGAGGCGCGCAACGGAGGGAGTACGCGTCCTGCACGCGGTCGCACCACCGGTGCGCTTCGATGATCGCCGATGCGTCGAGCAGGCGCAGGACGTTCGCCGCGGACGCCTGCTGTCCCGCCAGCGGGCGCAGCTCGTGGATCTCCGGAAGGAAGCTCGTGCGCGAACCTTGGAGCGCTTCCAGCGACAGGGCGCACGCGATGTCGGCCGCCTTCGCGAGTCGGCCGGCGCGAGCGACGCCGAGGGCGCCGATCGCCGCCATGAACTGCGTTCCGTTGACGAGCGAGAGCCCCTCCTTCGCCTCGAGGCGAACCGGCTCGAGGCCGACGGCGGCGAGGGCCTCCGCACCCCGTAGCAGCTCGCCGTCGACCCACGCCTCGCCCTCGCCGACGAGCGGCAGGGCGAGGTGCGCGAGCGGAGCGAGATCGCCGCTCGCGCCGACCGAGCCGCGGGCGGGCACGTGCGGCAGCAACCCGCGATTGAGACAGGCGAGCAAGAGCTCGACCGTCTCCACCCGGCACCCCGAGTACCCCTTCGCGAGGGCGTTCGCGCGGAGGAGCATCGCCGCGCGCACGACCTCGGGCGGGTATGGCTCCCCGACTCCGCAGGCGTGGCTGCGAAGCAGCCGCAGCTGCAGCTCCCCGGCACGCTCGAATGGGATCGTCTGCGAGACGAAGCGGCCGAACCCCGTCGTGACGCCGTACGTGTGCGCCTCGAGGCCGTGCGCCGCCCGCTCGACGAGCTCGCGCGCGGCACGCATCTTCTCGCGCGAGGACTCGGAGAGCTCCGCCGCCGCCCCCCCGACGGCGACGTCCCAGACGTCGTCGACGCCGAGATCGTCGCCCGTCAGGCGAACGGCGGTCTTCTGGGCCATCACGGCCAGTCTAGCCCCCTATCCCCGGCACGAACGGACGCCGGGCGGGCGGGCGCGCTAGCCTGACCGACTCGTGCGCCGTCGGCTCGTGGTTCTTCTCCTGGTCGTGGCAGCCGTTGCAGCGTCACCGACGCCAGCGCAGGTCTTCGTGATCAAGGGTCGCGGCTGGGGTCACGGGATCGGAATGAGCCAGTACGGCGCGCAGGGCTTCGCCCTCCACGGCTGGAGCTACCAACGCATCCTCGCCCACTACTACCGCGGGACGAGGCTCGCGCGCATCTCCGATCGGGTCGTCCGGGTGCTGATCGCGGAGGGCCGGAGCCGGGCCGTGATCGGGTCACGTCATCCTTTCCGCCTGCGCGATGCGGCCGGGCGCGCGTGGACGCTGCATCGGCGGCGGATCGTCCTGAGGCCCGTACCGCGGCTTCGAGTCCGCGGACGGCGGCTCGCACCGCGCCTCCCGCTGACCGTCGAGCCGGGGGCGAGTCCGCTGACGCTCGACGGCAACGGCTACCGCGGTTCGCTGACGATCCGCGGCGACGGCTCCTCCTTGTCGGTCGTGAACAGTGTGCGCCTCGACTTCTACGTCCGCGGCGTCGTCGCGTGGGAGATGCCCGAGAGCTGGGAGCCCGAGGCGCTCGCGGCACAGGCGGTCGCGGCACGCTCCTATGCGGTGTCGCTCATCGGTGCGCGGGAGACGTTCGACGTCTACCCGGATACGAGGGACCAGATGTACGGAGGGATCCGCGCGGAGCGCCCGTCGACGAACCGCGCGGTCGGACGGACGGCGCGCCAGGTGCTGCTGTGGGGCGACCACGTGGCGCGCACCTACTACTCCTCGACCTCCGGCGGCCGGACGCAGGCTGTCTCGGGCGTGCCGTACCTCGTCTCCGTGCCGGACCCGTACGACTCGATCTCGCCGCGCCACACGTGGGGCCCCTACCGCTACTCCGACCGGCGGCTCGGCAGGCGTCTCGGCGTTCCTCCACCGAGAGCCGTTCGCGTCGTCCCGAACAGCTCCGGGCGGGCGGAGACGGTCTACGTCCGCTGGCGCGGCGGTGGCACCGCGCTGTCGGGAGACGAGTTCCAGCGGAAGCTCGATCTGCTCTCGCGGTGGTTCTCGGTGCGGGCCGAACGCGTGACCCGAGCCGCCCGGCACAAGGAGCGGGCCGCCCGGCACAAGGAGCGGGCCGCCCGCCACGAGG
>JALZFG010000347.1 GCA_030861645.1 Actinomycetota bacterium | reverse complement strand
GCCGCGGCTTCCTCGGCGCGCGCCAGCACCGCCTCCGCGGCGCGCCCGTCGCCGTCGGCCTCTACGACGTCCTGCGCCTTCCGCCGGACGAACTCCGGCTCGCGCTCCTTCCAGATCGTCAGCAGCGGCGCGGCGATGAAGATCGACGAGTAGGCGCCGGAGCCGATCCCCACGAGCAGCGCGAACGCGAAGTCCTTCAACGTCGCGCCGCCGAAGAGGAGGAGCGACGCGACAGGGAGCAGCGTGATGAAGGTCGTCGCCAGCGAGCGGCGCATGACCTCCCAGAGCGACACGTTGACGATCGTCGCGAACGAGGCTCGCCGCATCAGCGGGATGTTCTCGCGGATGCGGTCGAAGATGATGATCGTGTCGTAGATCGAGTAGCCGAGCACCGTGAGCACGGCCGCGACCGTCGCCGTCGACACCTCCGCGCCGACGAGCGAGTAGATGCCGATCGTGATCGCGATGTCGTGCAGGAGCGCCGCGATCACGGGGAGCGCGAACTTGAACTGGAACCTGAGCCAGATGTAGACGACGATCAGGAAGAGGGAGAACGCGATCGCGAGCAGCGCGCCCTTCGCGATCTGCCGGCCGAAGCTCGCGGAGACCGTGTTCGTCTCGATCGAGCGCACGCGGAGGTCGTTCTGGAGCGCGCTCGTCAGCCGGGCCTGCTCGCGCGGCTTGAGCGTCTCCGTTCGGATCTGGAAGCTCTTGAACCCGCCGTTGACCTCGTTCCCGAGGCCCTGGACGACGGCGTTCGCGCGTCCGATCTTCCCGGCCTCGTCGCGAACGGCGTTCAGCGGCTGGGGCTGCGGCGTCCTGAAGCTGATCTGCGTGCCACCCTCGAAGTCGATCCCGAGGTTGAGCCCCCTTACGCCGAGCGAGACGATGCTGATCAGGATCACCGCGCCGGAAAGCGCGAACCAGAGGTAGCGGCGGCGCATGAAGTCGATCTCGAGCCACTTCGCCCGCTGCTGCGCCTGCGCGCCCATGAAGCTCGGGTTGTCGAACCAACTGAAGCCCGCCAGCAAGCCGAGCATTGCGCGGGTCGCGGCGACCGCGGTCAGGAGCGAGATTCCCGTACCGATCAGGAGCATGAGGGCGAACCCCTTCACGCTCGCCGTCGCGACGGCGAAGAGGACGAGCGCGGTGATCGCGGTCACCACGTTCGCGTCGACGATCGTGTGGAAGCCCTTCGCGTACCCGGCGGCGATCGCCGCGCGCACGGATTTGCCCGCGCGAAACTCCTCTTTGATGCGCTCGAAGATGACGACGTTCGCGTCCGCGGCGACGCCGATCGTCAGGATCATGCCGGCGAATCCGGGGAGCGTGAGCGTGACGTTGAAGAGCAGGATCGCCGCGTAGAGGAAGGCCGCGTAGATCCCGAGGCCGATCACGGCGACGAGGCCGAGGAAGCGGTAGAAGACGAGCAGGAAGAGCGCGACGACGGCGAGACCGACGATCGCGGCCTTCAAGGCCTCGTGGAGCGAGTCGGCCCCGAGCGTCGCCGACACCTCCGTCTGCTCGAGCGTGGTGAACGTGACCGGAAGCGCGCCGGTCTGGAGGACGAGCGCGAGGTCCTTCGCCTCCTGGACCGAGTCGAGACCGCTGATCTGCGCGCCGCTCTCGCCGCTGATCCCGTCGGGGTACTCGTGCCAGTTGATCTCCGGCCACGACTTGACCTCGCGGTCGAGGACGATCGCAAAGTGCTGGCGGACGTCCTGGCCGGTTGCGTTCGACTTCAGCTGGCCGCGCTGCGCGATCTCGCGCGTGATCTCGTGGAACTTGTCGGCGCCCTTGTCGGTGAACTGCATCGTGACGATCGGCTCGCCGCCGCGCTGCGTGTCGAAGTCCTGCCGCGTTCCCGAGAGCTTCAGGTCCTCGCCGGTCATCTCGGGAACGGGCTTCGCTGCCCGCGGTCGGTACTTGAAGAGGTAGTAGTAGGTGCGGGGCGGCGGCGCCTGATTCACGCCCGGGCAGACGACCGCGTCCCTGCCGCAGGTGACGACGACCGTCTTCGGCGGCACCGCGAACAGCTTCCACCCCTTCGGCAGCTCGCCCCCGCGCTGCTTGATCGCCTTCGTCTTGAAGGCGTCCTGCCGCTCGCGCAGTGGCCCCGCCCGGATCCGCTCCTTCGCGTCGAAGAGGTACCACGGCCCGGCCCCCTTCGCCTTCTGGGTCTGCTTCTGCCCCGCGGCGGCGAGAAGCGCGAACAGCGTCGGGTGCGCTCGCGGCTGCCCGCTGATATCGGCGGATGGACCGGTGACGCTCGTCTCGAGGTCGTAGAGCTCGAGCTGCGCCGTCTTGCCGATCAGGCTCGCCGCCGTCGCCGGGTCGCGGATGCCCGGCAGCTCGATCA
>JALZFG010000344.1 GCA_030861645.1 Actinomycetota bacterium | reverse complement strand
CTGCCGCTCGGCTGGGTGCTGCCGCTCGGCTGGGTGCTGCCGCTCGGCTGGGTGCTGCCGCTCGGCTGGGTGCTGCTGCTCGGCGGCGACGAGGAGGTCGAGCCACCGGTCGTCGCGACACCGGTCGCCGGCCCCTGCGTCCCGGTGATCGGGAAGCGCACGAGGATGTGCCGCAGGATGCCCTCGTCGACGAAGAACGCCGTCACGTCCACGGTCGTCGGATTCGTGTTGAAGATCTCGACGGCCGCGCGCCCGTTCGCGTCCGTGTACGGGCAGATGCGGCGCAGGCCCGTTCCCTCAGCTGCGGCGTTGCGCGCCGGGAGCGGAGGCGAGCCGGGCCGGGTGCCGATCGTGATCGGCGTGGTCCCAGAGGTCGGGATCGTTCCGAAGAACGCCTGAATGTCCTCGGCGTTGAAGTCGGCCAGGAAGCAGACCGTCTCGCCGATGAACGGATTCCCGAGGATGTCGAGCGCCTGCGCAACGCAGATCGCCGCGTTCTGCTCCTCGGGGCGGGTGCCCTTCGGGTAGCAGGTGATCGACTTCTGGAACCGCGAGGTGATGACCTTCGTGATCGTGTTCGAGACCACAGGCGGCCCTATCACCTGCTGGCCCGGATGGCGGGCGACGGCGGTGATCGCCGCCGTCCCGAGGTTGGTGACGCCGGCGAGGTCGCAGCCGCGGTTGGCGTTGATCGCGACCCCCGGGATCTGCGTCAGGAAGAACGCCGTGCCCGGGAAGAAGTTCGCCCTGGCCTCACCGTGCTCGTCGGTGTAGACGGCGACGGTCTGCGGGCCTCCCGGCAGGAGTGCGCCGCCGAAGGTCGGAGCAGTGCCGCCGGCGAGCACCGGCAGACAGCCGCTGGGACCGCCGGCGGCCGTGCGGATCACCCGCGCGATGTCCCAGAAGTGGTAGAGGCCGTTGACGAGGTAGCCGGGGAAGTTGTTCCCGCCAGCACCGGTCTCGGGGTTGTTCGGCCCGGTCACGCCCGAGGACTCCGGGATCGGCGAGGCCGTCGCCGGGATGTAGCGGGCATAGAAGGGGGCGTACAACGGGTGCAGCACCGTGAACGGCGAGACGGGCGTCGTCCGGCTGTAGACGACGTGCTTGTCGACGGCCGGGAAGGTCGGCGGCCCGAAGCCGGCGAGCGCGGTGCCGCCGAAGAAGCCGACGCCGCCGATGTCACCCGCGGCCCCGGTGTTGGGAGCGATCGTGAAGTCGATCCGGGCGGCCGGCATCGGCGCATCACCCGCGTCGAGGACGCCGTTCGCGAGGTACGTCTGGAACGGGCGCTGCGGATCGAAGGGGCCGATCGTCGGGTTGGTGAAGCCGACGAAGATGCGCGAGAAGCCGCCGACCTCGGCCTGGGTCGGGACGCCGGGGACAGTGACCGGAGGAAGCGGCGCCGCCGGCGGGCAGTTGTCGACCGCGTCGAAGAAGGTCGTCACCCGGTTCGTCGGGCAGGAGCTCTGCGCCCCGTGCCCCTCTACGGTGGCCTCGGCGGCCGAGAGGCCGTCGTGGATGTCCCACTGCGCGGCCGGGTTGGGGTTATCGGGCGCGCGCGCCCCCGCCATCGCCTGCGCCAGTCGCGGCCAGTCGGTCGGCAGCGTGAGCGTGTCGCCGAGCCCGAGCCTGCTGAAGTTCTGCAGCAGCGGGAGCCTGCCCGTGACGACGGCGGAGAGCTGGTTCGCCGTCGTCGTGCCGGCGGGCTCGGTCACGGTCGTCGTCCCCGCCGGCTGACCGACTGCTGTCAGCGTGGCTGAGGCGATGTCCATCCAGCCGACAAAGAAGTCGTGCTTCAGGATCGGCAGCCCACCGGCGCTCGCGACCGAGAGCTTGAACTGCGCGAGCCCCGCCTTCTGTGAGGTGACGGTGACGCCGATGCAGCGCACGCCGAGCGAGCTCGTGAAGAAGGTGATGCTGCCACGCTCGACCTGCGGCTGGGCGAGGTGCGGATCACCGCTCCAGTCGACGAGTAGGACGTCGACGTTGCCCACGTTCGCACCCGCAAGCGCCGTCTCGCACTTGACGAGGTTCACCTCCTCGCCGCCCCAGGCGAGGTAGGGGATGTTGCTGAACTGCGGATCCGGCTGTGTGTCGGCGAGCGCCGGCGCAGCGGCGAAGGCGGACGCCGCAAGCGCTACGAGCACCGCGAGTCCAACCCTTAGGCGTCTTGCGACGTCCATTCAGGCCCCTCCTTGAGTCGTCGAAGGACAACTGAAACGGCGACTGCCGTTCCTGCCAGAACTGTACAGCTCTTTTTCGGCGGCGGCAAGCCTTTTTGGCGGCGGCAAGCCCTTTCCGCTCTACGGCAGGTCGCCGGTACCCCGAAGGCACGCGCGGAAAAACCTCCGCGTTAAGCGTCGCGTTACGCTTCGGCAGGCCGCACGGTGGTCGGCCGGTTTCGGGCTGAAGCCGCCGACGATCGTGCCGACACCGGAGAAGCAACGCCTGCGAAGCAACGCGGGTGCGAGCTCGCAGAGGCGCGCGGCGCGCTCGCCGTTCGCGTCGTTCGCCGTCAGATCGCGGGCGGCGCCGTACACGCAGTCGTCCTCTCCGCGTCCTGCGATCCGGCAGAGTCGCAAAATCCCCGCCGGGCTCTGACGCGTGAAGCCCGATGCGTCGCGGCCGTACGACTCGAAGCACGTCGCCACCCAGCCGCGCTCCACGCGGTCGCACGTCCGCGCCGCATCCCGCCAGTCGTACCCGTTTGCCTGGAGGATCCGCGACGTCACCATCAGGTAGCAGTAGAGCTTGTGACGCCGCTTCACGGCGTCGCACGGAAAGACGAGGTCGTCGTCCTTCAGCCACGGGGACTTGACGCCGTACGACGAGTTGATGTTCTCCATGAAGACGCCGCCGGTGCACGACGTTCGGTCCCAGTCGGTGGCCAGGCGGTCGCAGATCGACAGCGAGAGCGGGAGGTTGTAGCCGGTGTGGATCATCAGACCGTGTCCGAGCCCGTGCACGCACTGGTAGGCCAGCCAGTCGGTGCGCCGGATGAGAGCGTCGTCGCAGAGCCCGCGTGCGATTCGGCCGAGCTCCGCCGTCGACGCCGCGCCCGTGAATGCGCGCTCGAGAATCCCGTGGTAGTAGCCGGACCAGCAGCTCGACGAGCCCTCGGCGAACGCGCGGGCGACGCTGCCGTGGTAGCGGGCGAGGGCGCCGGACCCGATCGTGTGCGCAATCCGGTGACAGTCCGCCTGCACCTCGACGTCGGATCGCATCCTCTCGTCGAGGAGCGTCATCGCGGCCTTCGGCCCGTCGTTGTACGAGATGTTCCCGAAGGCCTGCTCGAGGCAGGACTGATTGCCCTTGCAGTCCTCGAGCGTCCGGTCGTCGGGCTTGAAGTTCCCCGCGACCGGGTGAGGCGAGGCGCCACTCCGCGAGAGCGGCGACGAGGGTGCGGCCGTCTCTGCGCCTCCTCCGCACGACGCCGCCGCGAGCGCGAGCGCGGCAACGACGGCGACCCGCGCTAGAAGATCTCGGGACACCAGGGCGCTCGCTGAGTGGAGAAGAGGCGGTCCGCGCGAGCGATTGCGCCGTCCGTCAGCTCCCGGACGCGCCCGGCGCGCGCCAGCTGCGGGAACGTGAACCCGCCGAGGTAGACCGAGCCGAGCGCGGCGACGTCGAGGCGCAGGTCGGCGTCGCCGTCCGACCGCTCGACGCTGCCGTCGGCGAGCCGCCACCGCCCCTCGTTCCAGCGACAGAACTCGTCCTGAACCTCGAAGATGATCTCGCCGTCGCCGAGGTACGCGCGCGTCGCGAGGGCGGCGGGCACGTCGACCATCCGAATCCACAGCGCGTCGCCGAGGCGGAACCCCAGGCGGCGCGGCTCCGCGGCGAGCAGGAGGAGCGGGTGGTCGACGGGGAGCAATGCCCCCGTGACCCGTTGCGTCACGTCGAGGTCGAAGAGATACCGCCAGATCTGGCGCGTCGTCTCGTCGTCGACGGCGACTGCCTCGACGACGTCCACCGTCCCCGCGATGATGCCGTGCTCGAAGTTCGGGCTGTAGCGGTAGAGCGCATAGGCGACCGCCTCGCCGTCGCGCTCGAGGAGCACGCGCTGGAGCGGGCCCTTGCCCCGCCGGCGCCACTCCGGGTCGCTCAGGCGCCGCGCGCGCCACCACGGCTCCGAGCGCGAGAGCATCCCCGTCGCCGAGGGGCGGACGCGCTCGTAGACGCGCGGGAAGGTCGCGAGGGCCTCGTCCTCGTCGAGAAGCCGCGCCCGCGCCTCGACGACCGTTGGAACGGTGAACGCGGCGCGGTCGGTGCCCGCATCGATCTCGGCCTGGAGCGAGGCGATCCCGTAGCCGAAGCGCCCGTAGATGACGGCCTCCGAGGCGTACAGGGCCGCGATCGGCTGCCCGCGCTCGCGCGCCTCGTCGAGGTGGCGCCGCATCAGCCGGCGCAGGATCCCCTGCCGCCGATGCGTCGGCAGGACGGCGACCATCGTCAGCCCGGCCGTGGGGACAGGACGCCCGGGAACCGTCATCTCGAACGAGAAAGAGCCGGCAGCTCCAACCACCTCGTCGCCGTCGTAGGCGCCGATGCGGACGTCGAACTCCGGAATCGTCTTCAGCCGCTCCTCGGCGTCGGGGTTCGGAGGGAAGCCGAAGGCGGTCCCGATCGGGCGCACGAACTCGCCAAGCTGATCGAGCTCGACGTCGCGGATCTCGATCGCCACGTGGCTACGCGAGGCGCTCGAGCGGCGCGTAGTCGAGCATCAGCCGGCGCTCCTCCTCGACGCCCTGCTCCTCGATCGAGCGCGAGTGCGGGAAGACGCCCTCTTCCATGCCGATCATGAAGACGGCGCGGAACTCGAGCCCCTTCGCGTTGTGCAGCGTCATCAGCGTGACGAGCGAGCCCTCGCCGCGGATCGCGTCCTGGTCCGAGTAGAGCGAGATCTCCTGCAGGAAACTCGACAGCGACGGCTCCGCGGCTGTGTTCTGGTACTCACGCGCGACGCCGACGAGCTCCTGGAG
>JALZFG010000329.1 GCA_030861645.1 Actinomycetota bacterium | reverse complement strand
ACTCTGCCTCGCCGGTGATCTGGCGCAGCGGGCGCACCTCGACGCCGGGTGCGTGCATGTCGACGATCACGTACGTCAGGCCCGCGTGGCGCTCCGACTGCGGATCGCTGCGTCCGAGCAAGATGCAGTGGTTGGCGATGTGCGCGAACGATGACCACACCTTCTGGCCGTTGATCACGAACCGGTCGTCGTGGACGGCGATCGAGCTGCGCACCGCCGAGAGGTCGGAGCCTGCGTCCGGCTCCGAGAAGCCCTGGCACCAGATCTCGTCGGCCGAGAGGATCTTGGGCAGGTAGCGGCGCTTCTGCTCCTCCGTTCCGTGCGCGATGATCGTCGGCCCCGCCATGCCGAGCCCGATCACGCCGACGTGGTTCGGGGCCTCCGCGCGTGCGAGCTCCTCGAGCACGATCGCCTGATAGCTGTAGGGAGCGGCGTAGCCGCCGTACTCGACGGGCCAGGTCAGGCCCGCGAACCCGGCCTCGTACATGCTCCGGCTCCACTCACGGGGATCGCCGGCCGGCAGGTTCGCCTCGAGCCAGTCACGGACCTCCGCGCGAAATGCCGCTTCTTCAGGGCTGTCGTGGAGATCCACGGACGCTATTGAATCAGCGGCCCGACGCCGCGTCACCCTGCAGCGTCATGCAGGTGCTCGTCGCCCTCGCGATCAGCCGGCCCTGCTCGTCGACGACGTCGCACTCGGCGAGGCCGACGGTTCGCCCGCGCTGGACGACCCGCCCTTGGGCGACGAGCTTGCCGGTCCAGAACGGGCGCACGAAGTTGATCTTCAGCTCGAGCGTCGTGAACGAGTGGCCCTCGTCGAGCGTCGAGTAGTACGCCGACCCCATCGCGGCATCGGCGAGGTCGCACAGGATCCCCCCGTGGAGCGTCCCCATCGGATTCGCGTGCCGCTCGTCCGCCTCCATCTCCACCGTCGACTCGCCGCCCTCGATGCGCACGAGCTCGAAACCGATCAGCCGGGCAACCGGCGGCGGGATCTTCACTCGACGACCACGGTCGGAATCTAGACGAGTCTCCGCCGGTACGCGGGGCGATCGCACGGAGGACCACGGACGGGCGTCTTGCGAAGCACGACCGCCCGTGGTACGACGCTCACGTGCCGTCGCTTCATGGCAAGGTCGCGATCGTGACGGGAGCGGGCCGTGGGATCGGACGTGAGCACGCGCTCGCGCTCGCGCGCGCGGGGGCGAGCGTCGTTGTCAACGACCTCGGCGGGTCGCTCGCGGGCGAGGGAGCGGACGCGCGCCCGGCTGAGGACGTCGCGGACGAGATCCGCGCGCACGGCGGCGAGGCCGTCGCCAATAGCGACAACGTGGCCGACTTCCGCGCAGCCGAGCGACTCGTGCGGCAGGCGACCGACGCGTTCGGGCGGCTGGACATCCTCGTCAACAACGCCGGCATCCTCCGAGACCGGATGCTCGTGAACATGACCGAGGAGGAGTGGGACGCGGTGATCGCCGTGCACCTCAAGGGCCACTTCGCCTGCACGCGGCACGCCGCAACGCACTGGCGCGAGCGCTCGAAGGCGGGTGAGGACGTTCGCGCGCGCGTCCTCAACACGTCGAGTCCGTCGGGGGTGTTCGGCAACGTCGGGCAGGCGAACTACGGCGCGGCGAAGGCGGGCATCGCGGCCTTCACGATCATCGCAGCGCAGGAGCTCGCGCGCTACGGCGTCACCGTCAACTGCCTGGCACCGAACGCGCGCACGCGCATGACGGAGGAGACGTTCGGCGAGCTGCCGACACGGACGGACGGCTTCGATCCGCTCGACCCCGCGAACGTCGCGCCGATTGCCGTCGCGCTGTGCGCGGACGAGGCGCAGGAGATGAGCGGGCAGTGCTTCTTCGTGTACGGCGGCGTCGTCAACGTCCTGCGGCCGTGGGACGCCGGCGAGACAATCGCTCGGGAGGGGCGCTGGGAGCCCGACGCGTTTCTCGAGCGGCTTCGGGAGCGGTTTCCGCGGGGAGCGGCGCCCGCGGGAATGGTCGCGATGATGGCGAAGGCCGGCGGCCGGTCGCTCCGCGACGGCGGGTAGGGGCGTGACGACACACCTGACGCTGCAGGCGCTCGAGCACTCCGGCGAGCGCGACCTCGGGGCGAGCGACTGGGTGACGGTCGACCAGCGCGCGATCGATCTCTTCGCCGACGCGACCGGCGACCACCAGTGGATCCACGTCGACCGCGAGGCGGCGGCGCGCGGGCCCTTCGCGACCACGGTCGCGCACGGCTACCTCACGCTCTCGCTGCTCCCGGCCCTGCTCGCGCAGCTGCTCCGGGTGACGGACGCGCGGATGGGGATCAACTACGGCATCGAGAAGGTGCGTTTCACAGCGCCCGTCCCTTCCGGCTCCGACGTTCGCCTGCGCGCCCGCCTCCGCTCGACGGAGCGCCGGGGCGATGGGATCGTCTACCGCCTGGGAGTCGAGGTCGAGATCCGCGGCCAGGAGAAGCCCGCGCTCGTCGGGGAAGTGCTCTACCTCGTGTTCTAGAGGCGCGCGATTCGTCACGGCCGTCCCGAGCGGCGAAGGCGGGGATCGTCGCGGAGGCCGCCGATGCGGGCACCCCCGCTCTCTCGTGCGGCCGAACAGGAAAGCGCCGCCGCGTTTCGCGTCGTCGCGAAGCGGTTCGCGGACGCGTTGTTGCTGAACCGGGAGGTCGGGCTAGATGATGAAGATCGGCGTCTTGAGCGGCACCTGCCGGTAGAGCTCGATGACGTCGGGAATCGACATCCGGATGCAGCCGTGGGACGCCGCCTCGCCGAGCGAGGCGATGTCGTCGGTTCCGTGGATGCCCGCTCCCGGAGCGAAGCCCATCCAGCGGGCCTTGAGCGGGTTGTCGGGCGAGCCCGCGGGGATCACCTGTCCGGCGAGGTCTCCCGCCCAAGGGCGCTCCGGGACGTACCAGGCGGGATCGACCTCCTTCGTCTCGATCCTGTGGAAGCCGGGGGGCGTCTCGAGACCGGCCTGCCCGACGGCGATCAGGTACGTCTTCACGAGCTTGAGCCGCTTGTAGAACCGCAGCTTCTTCTGAGGCCGGTCGACGACGATCAGGTGCGCGTACTTGGCGGCGAGCTTCGCCCTCGTCACCTTGGGCTCTCGCCGCTCCGCGGGCACCTTGACGGCGCGTTCGCGGGGATCCTGAAGCGCGCGGGCGAGCGAGCCCTCGAGCTCCCGGACGTGCACGACGACGCCGTCACGCTCCCCCATGACGTGTAGACGACCGCCCGGGAAGGAGAGCCTCGCGTCCCGCGGTCGTCGCTCGATCGCCCCCGCGATCCGCGAGGCGGTGTCCGCGAGGGCTGGTCGCGAGTACTCGACCTCGGCCGGGACGTGCACGTCGACCGAGGCGCCGGCGACGTCGCGCGCGGTGCGCACGAGGAAGTTCCCGCGCGCGCGAAGCGCACGCTGCACCATTCGCTCGGCGTCGAGGCGGAGGTCGAGAGCCGGCGGCGAGACGTGGAACGAGCGCTGCCTGTAGCGAACCGTGACCGGCCGTTCGAGGCGCCTCCGGAGCGTCCTCGTGAGCTTTGCGCGCGCGGCGCTCTCGCTCATGCCGCCGATCTCGACACCACCCGCCGTCGCGCCGTCGGGAACGACGTCGGCGCGGGAGGAGGCGTAGGCGTACGCGGCGATCGTCGCCGCGCTCACGAGGACGGCGATCACCGCGACGGTGATGAGCGCCTTTCGCATCTCTCCGAATCTTGCCCGCGGCGCGGGAGTCGAATGCGCTCGAACCGTTCGAAATGCGCGATCCGAGCGAGGGCGGGCAAGCGCCTACGCGGCGAGGAGCAGGAAGTCGCGGAGCGTCGCGACGAGACGGCGGAGCAGCAGGCGCCCCGCCGTCTCGTCGGTAGAGAGCTGCTAGCCCGTCCTCACGATTCGGAGAAGCGCGCCGGTCGCGACGGCGGGCAGGATCCCGCCCGGTACCGCTCGCACGTCGCCGAAGTGCGTGACGTAGAGCACGCGTCCTGAAGGGTCGAAGGTGGCGTCCGTCGGCCGGAAGACGGCAAGCGCCGGGTCGGTCGCGCTGGTGAGGAAGTTCGTCACCTGCCCGCTCGGCGAGACAGTCACGATCTTTCGGCCCGCAGGCTCGACCACGCCGCCGGCGGTCGGCGGCGTGAGATCGCCGAACTGCGCGATGAACGCCTGGCCGACCGGTGCGAAGTCGGGCGAGGACGAGAAGTCGAAGCCGTTCGATGCCGAGTGCCGCTCGAGTTGCGCGAACGGCAGCCGCGCGAGCGGCGGCGGGTTCAGCAGCACCGGCTCCTGAATGGGGTGCGTCTCCGGCTTTCGGCTTGGGTCGTTGATCGGGACGCCCCCGTAGAAGTCGGGCCATCCGTACCAGCCGCCCTGGACAACCTCGTAGAAGTTGTCGGGTCCGGCAACCGGACGGCTGCCGCGGTCGTCGGGACCGTTCTCGGTGACGAAGAGCCGGCCGTCGGGGTGGAAGGCGAGTCCGTACGGGTTGCGGAACCCGTCCGCGAAGACCTCGAGCCCCGAACCGTCGCGGTTGGCGCGCAGGACGGCGCCGTTGCACTTGACGGTGCCGAGGACCACCTGGCCGGGCGTGCTCGGCGTCCCGAACGGCAGGAAGGCGCCCGTCGTCGCGAAGTCGGTCGGATCCCTCGTCAGCGGATTGCCGCTCAGGTAGTTGCGCCCGAGGAGCGTCAGGTTGCGGCAGGGAAAGTCGTGGAACGTCGGAAACTGCTGGAGCCAACCGAAGAAGTAGTTATCCGGCCCGACGATCCCGGAGTTCGTCGCGGTGCCCTGCGTGACGTAGAGCTTGCCGTCTGGCCCGATCGCGAGGTTCTCGTTGAAGTGGTCGCCGAGGGACGGCAGGCCGGTGATGATGTCCGCTCTCGCGCCCGTTCGCAGGTCAATGCGCGTGACGGTGCCGCGGTGGGACACGAAGAGATCGTTCCCGTCGACGGCGAGACCCGCGATCGGCCCCTCGAAGCCCGTCGCCACGACCTCCGTCGAGCCATCCGTGCCGACCCGGAGCACGCGCGGCGGCGTCCTGACGTTGCCGTACGAGAAGCCGGCCTCGGCGACGTACACGTCGCCGCTCGCGGCGACCTCGACGACGGAGGCGAAGTTCAGGCGGTTGGCCACGATCTCGACCCGGTAGCCGGGGGGCAGCGTCAGTTGCGAGGGCGTCAGCAGCCGACCCGCGCCGGGCGCGCTCGGGCCCGCGCCGAGCGTCAGGAGCGCGAGGTTGATCGAGCTTAGGGCGACGCCGCCGTGCACGCGCAGCTCCTCGAGCCGAACGGGGACGAATTCGTCTCGGCCGAAGAGGATCACGAGGCCGAGACCGAGGCCGCGGTCGATCTCGTCGATCGCCGACAGCACGAACGTGCGCGTCTGGCCGGTCACGAGGGGGAGCGCAGCGCTCAGTGCCTGCCGGGCGAGGAGGATGTGCGGCGCCGCGCGTAGCACCGCCTCCCGGGTCGCCGGCACGTTCGCATTGAGCGTCGGGTCGCCCAGGATCGTGTTGGCGCGAAGCTGCTCATCGAGCGCCAGCGAGAGGAGCGCGACGGCGGACGGCTGAGGCGGCTGAGGCGTCCGGTCGACGCGTTTGTCGGGAGCGGGCGGCTGAGGCGTCCGATCGACGCGTTTGTCAGCCGCCGGTGCTGCGGGCGGTTGAGGCGTCCGATCGGCGGCGCTCGCCGCTGCGGGAGCGACCGCAACGAGCACGAGCAGAAGTACAGGAACAGAGACGACTTTCCGTCGCATAGCGACCCCTCCTTCGAATGGTGCTCGCCGAGGATAGCTCCGCTCGCCGCTCGTCGCTGGATACGACAAGTCGCGCCTGGTCCCCTCGCTGCCCGCGCGCAGCAGTGTCTAATGGAGCGCGCGCAGCGGTCGCCGCGTGAGCGATCATTGAGGAGGCAGCCGATGAAGCTCGAGGGAATCCACCACGTCACCGCCATCACCGCGGACGCCCCGCGAAACGTCGACTTCTACGCGCGCCTGCTCGGCCTGCGGCTCGTCAAGAAGACGGTCAACCAGGACGATCCGACCGTCTACCACCTCTTCTATGCCGACGAGGACGGCTCGCCGGGCTCCGACATCACGTTCTTCGAGTACCCAGGAGCGCGGCGGGGCCGTCCGGGTGCCGGCATGGTGCACCGCGTCGTCTTCCGGGTCGGCGGCGAAGACGCGCTCGCGTTCTGGGACGAGCGCCTTCGCGACGAGGGCGTCGCGACCGAGCGAGACGCCATATCCCTTCGCTTCGGCGACCCCGAAGGGCTCGGCCTCGAGCTGTGCGCGGTCGAGACTCCCGACCGCCCGCTCGTCGCCCTCCACCCGGAGATCCCGCCCGAGTTCGCCCTTCAGGGCTTCGAGGCCGTCCGCGCCTACACGCGCGACCCCGCGCTCAGCCGCCGCTTCCTCGAGGAGACGCTCGGCTTTCGCCGCGGCGACGCCGGCTGGGAGGTGCGGGTGGTGCCGAACCGCTACCCCGCCTTCGAGGGCAACGTGCCGATGGCGGTCACGAACCTCGGGCCGGTCTTCACCCAGGCTCCCGGCAGCGGCAT
>JALZFG010000147.1 GCA_030861645.1 Actinomycetota bacterium | reverse complement strand
GCCCCGCGGTGCGCCCGACGCTCGCGAGCGAGCGGGCGAGCAGACGGACGGCGATCGGCGTGACGGCCGCGAAGACGATGCTCGGCAGGCCGAAGAGCGCGATCGCCGAGAGGAGCGGATTGAGGCGCGGGCCGGGATCCCAGCTCACGATCGCCTCGAGCACGGGATCGTCGACGAACGGGATCGCCAGCACGAGGAGCCCACCCAGCGCCATCACGCCGAGGAGGAGCTGCGGCGCCGGGAGCCGGTCGGCGAGCGCGCCGCCGGCCCAGTAGCCCAGGGAGAGGCCGGCGAGAACGACGCCGATCAGCGCTCCCCAAACGAAGAGCGAGTTGCCGAAGAACGGGGCGAGCACGCGGCTGGCGGTGATCTCGAGCCCGAGCAGGACGGCGCCGGAGGTGAAGACGGCGAGGGCGACGGCGAAGGTGTGCCGCCCTGTTGGGGCCGCCGGCGGACGGGCGTCTTGCTCGTCCGGGAAGGCGGGCGGCGAGTCCTGGCGGCTCGGAGCCGCGGGCTCGATCGTCATCGCGACACGTTAGCGGGGCCGCCGAGGCTCGCTTCGAGGAGGAGTCCCGGCGCCGGGCGTCCGCTCGGTGAAGGACGCACCGGCGAGGTCACGCGCGCGGAGCGCGCGAGCTCGCGGGGAGCAATTCGACGAGGGGGAACGAGCGGTGCCTGCGCGGTGGGACGAGGAAGTTCTGCCGGTGGGTCGTACGGAGGACGGAGTTGATCCCCTGGCCGCGGGCGCGCGGGAGGAACGGGAGGCGCGTTCCGTCCGGGAGGACGCCGTCCATCGCGAGCCGATTGCGGTGGAAGTCGTCGCTCGTCGGGTTGAAGACGACGAAGTGGATGCCGGCGGCGGGCTCGTCGTTCATGCGGTCTCGCTCCGGCTGCGAGCTCCAGAAGAAGGGATTGTCGAGCGTGTTGAAGTCCGCTCGCTGCGGCACCGCTGTCCCCTTGCGGTAGACGGTCCCGTCGCTTCCGACCGTGTCGCGGGCGAGCCGCGAGGTCGGCTGGATCGCCGCGCTGTGCCCGATTCGTCCGCGGAGCCGGAAGTCACGGACGACCCCGGCGTCGGTGGCGACGTCCTCCGGTCCCTGACGGACGGTCTCGGCGCCGCTGCGGACATGGAGCCCCGGCCGGAAGGTCGTGTCGACGCGCTCGCGGAAGTCGAAGTTCAGGTACCAGGCCTCGAGGTCCTCGAACAGATGCGAGAGGTGGAGATGCGTGCCCCCCGCGAAGTAGCCGTTCTCGGCGTCCGTGTAGCCCAGCGTCTCGAGGTTCGCGATCCGCTCGGGGCCGAGTCCCGCCCTCTGCGTGGACGTGAAGCCGAGGAAGAGCTGCGCGGTCTCCGGGATGAGCTCCGCGCCCGGAATCGCGGCCGCAAGCGCCATCCGCTTCGGCAGGCTTCGGCCGCCGTCGAAACCGCCGCCGACGAACCCCTTGCGAATGCTCGTCACCTCGAACACGTCGAGCTCGTCGAAGAGCGCCTTCGCCGCCTCCTCGACGTGCGCGAGGTGGTCGCTGCGGAGCAGGACGGCGACGTCGTTCTCCTCGAGAATCGCCTCGGGCGGGTCGCTCGGGAACCGAATCGCGTCGAGGAGCGCCGGAACCGGCCGGCGCCGCGACATCGTCGCCCGGCGGTCGGTTGGAAGGTGGCGGGCGGCGAGCTCCGGGACGTAGCGGCGGAAGTACGGAAGGCCCCACGCGAGGGTCATCCCGACGCCCGCCGGCGTCGGCTCGAGATCGCGCTCGAGCGAGCGGAGCACCTCCTCGAGCCGGGCCTGCGCGGAACGAAGCACGCCAGCCTTGCCGGCGACGGCGACGCGCGCGGTTACGACCTGATGGTGGAGCGGGAGAACGACCACCTCGACGCCCTCGCTCTCGACGATGCGCAGCCCCGAGAGCTCGTGCTGCTCGGAGCGTTGCGTGGGCGCCGCGGCGGCCCGCTTCGGCGTGGTGCCGAGCCGCTCGACGAGCTCGTAGATGCCGCCGGCCGCGAGCGCCGCGCCGGCCGTCCCGGCGATCAGCTCTCGCCGCGTCAGCACATGCGTTCCTAGTCGTTCCTCGCGGCGCGGGGAACGACGAGCGCGAGGCCGCGCGTGATCCGGTCGAGGCTTTCGACGACCTTGCGGTACGTGAGCGGCGGAGCGACGTGCTGGCTCACGGAGTACAGCGTGCCGTCGCGCCGCCAGGCGTAGAGCACGTGCCACTGGTCGGCGTCCTGGTTGACCGTGTACACGGTCACGCGCAGCCGTCCGAGCTGCTTCTGGCCCCGGCTGTCGCTGAAGCACGGGATGGAACGCCGCCTGGTGACGCCGGCGACGGTGTTGACGTCGATGCACCTCGGAATGCGGGTGCGCCCCGGGTAGCCACGGAAGTTGACGTGCACGTCGCCGCCCGCTGCTCCCGCCTCGTGCCAGAGAAAGCTCATCAGGTAGCTCCGGTCGCGGTCGACGGACTCGATGTCCGACCACGAGCCGCCGATCTCGCCGTCGAGCGGATTGGGCATCCACGTCGGACAGTAGACAGGCGCATCGATCCGATTCGCGAGCTTCTGCCACCCCGGACGCCACGCCCGGGGGCACGCGGCTGCGCTCTCGCCCGCGGCGGCGGGCTTCCCGTCGTCGCCTGCGCATCCAGCGGTCAGTGCAACCG
>JALZFG010000254.1 GCA_030861645.1 Actinomycetota bacterium | reverse complement strand
ACGTCACGCTTGGCGGCCGCGCGCCGCCGGGGCGCCACGATCAGGGTCGCGTCCTCCTCGCCCCGGGTCTCGAGCTCAGCGAGGCAGGCCTCGAGCTCCACCACGAGCTCGTCCATCGAGGCGAAGCGCCGCCGGGGGTCCTTCTCGAGGCAGCGGTCGAGGACGGCGGCGACGCGGACCGGCGTGTCTGGTCGTCGCTCGAGCACGCTCGGCGGAGACTCGCTCACGTGCTTCAGTGCGACGGCCATGAAGCTCTCGCCCGGAAACAGGACCTCGCCCGTCAAGAGCTCGTAGAGCAGCGCGCCGAGCGAGTAGACGTCGCTGCGCGCGCTCGCGCGCTCGCCCTGCGCCTGCTCGGGCGCGATGTAATCGCTCGTTCCGAGCACGGTCCCGGTTTGCGTCACCCCGACGTCGACGTGGACGGAGCGCGCGATGCCAAAATCCATCACCTTCGCGCGGCCGTCGCCGTCGAGGAGCACGTTCTGCGGCTTGACGTCGCGGTGGATCACGCCGCGCGCATGCGCGAAGGCGAGCGCGCGCGCGACCTCGAGCGCGATCTCGAGCGCCTCGCGCACGGGCAGCGGCCCGCGCTCGTCGACGACGTGCTTCAGCGTGTCGCCGCCGACGTACTCGAAGACGATGAACGGCCGCCCGTCCTGCTCGCCGCGGTCGATGACCGTGACGATGCTCGGGTGGCTCAGCTGCGCCGCCGAGCGCGCCTCGCGCCGGAAGCGCTCGAGGTAGTCCTCGTCGCGCGCGTAGTGCTCGTGGAGCATCTTGAGCGCGACGTTCCGGTCGAGCACCGTGTCGTAGGCGCGGTAGACGCTCGACATGCCCCCTGTGCCCACGAGCTCCTCCAGCTCGTAGCGACCAGCGATTCGCTCGCCTACCACGGGCACCATCTTGCCTGGAGAGCGGCCGAGTTGGTCTCTCGTCTAGAGGGGCTGGAGGGCGACGTCGAGGGCGCTCTCCCAGATATCGAGCGCCTCGTCGACCTCGGCGTCGGAGAGCGTCAGCGGGGCGAGCACGCGGATGCAGTTGCCGTAGATCCCCGACTTGAGCAGGAGGAGGCCGGCGCGAAACGCCTCCTCGATCACGATCGTCGCGAGCTCGGGCGCCGGCTCCTTCGACTCGCGGCTGCCGACGAGCTCGATCGCGAGCATCGCCCCGAGCCCGCGCACGTCGCCGACCTGCTCGAACCGCTCCTGCCAGGACTCCATCCGCCGGCGGATCGTCTCGCCGAGGGCCGCCGCTCGCTCGACGAGCCCCTCCTCGGCGATCACATCCAGGACCGCCAGCGCGGCCGCCTGCGCGACCGGATTGCCGACGTACGTGCCGCCGATGGCCGAGTCGGGCGGAGAATCCATGATGTCCGCGCGGCCGACCACGGCGGAGAGCGGCAGACCGGCCGCGATCGACTTCGCCACGGCGATCAGGTCGGGCTCGATGCCGTAGTGCTCGATCGCGAAGAACCTCCCCGTGCGGCCGAACCCCGTCTGAACCTCGTCGACGACGAGGACGATCCCGTGCTCGTCGCAGATCTCCCGCACACCTCGCATGAACGCGCGCGGCGCCACGGCGAACCCGCTCTCTCCTTGAATCGGCTCGATCACGATCGCCGCGACGTGCTCGGCGGCGATCTGCGTGGCGAACGCGCGCTCGAGCTGCGCGAGCGCCTCGGTCGCCTCGGGGCCGCGGTAGTCGTTCGCGAACGGGACGCGGTAGACCTCCGGCGCGAACGGGCCGAGCCCGGCCTTGTACGGGTGCGTTTTCGAGGTGAGGCTCATCGCGAGCAGCGTCCGTCCGTGGAAGCCGCCCTCGAACGCGATCACGGCTGGGCGGCGCGTGTACGAGCGGGCGAACTTGACGGCGTTCTCGATCGCCTCCGTGCCCGCGTTGAAGAATGCCGCCTTCCCGCCGACCGAGATCGGCGCGAGCTCGACCAGGCGCTCGGCGAGCGTGACGTAGACCTCGTACGGAACGACCGTGAAGTCGGTGTGCGTGAAGCGGGAGAGCTGCTCGTGGGCGGCGGCGACGACCCGCGGGTTCCCGTGCCCGACGTTCAGGCACCCGACGCCGCCCGTGAAGTCGAGGAACGTGTTCCCGTCGACGTCGGTGAGCGTCGCCCCGCTCGCGCGCTCGACGACGATCGGCAGCAGGACGGAGAGCGGTGCCGCGACGACGCGCTCCTTCCGCTCGAGGATCTCACGCGAGCGCGGCCCGGGGAGATCCGTTCTCAGGTCGACCGTCCGCGTGAGGGCCATCGGCCGGGACGATACTAGCCCCCTTCTTCGCGCGGCCGGCCGACTCGACGGCGGGCGGGTCCGCCTGCCCGAGTAGCGTGTGTGCTCGTGGGGCTGCTCGACAGCGCCGGCGACCGGCACGCACGACCGCTGCGGCGGCGAGATCTCGATCCGGATCCCCTGCGGCAGTTCGAGCGCTGGTTCCGCGAGGCCCAGGACGAAGACACGCCGATGCCGGAGGCGATGGCGCTCGCGACGGTGTCTCCCGCCGGACAGCCCTCGCTGCGGATGGTTCTGCTTAAGGGCTTCGACGAGCGCGGATTCACCTTCCACACGAGCTACGCCAGTCGGAAGAGCAGCGAGCTCGCCGAGAACCCGCGCGGTGCGCTCCTCTTCCACTGGCAGGCGCTCGGACGCCAGGTGCGGATCGAGGGCAGCGTCGAGAAGCTCGAGCGGGGGGAGTCGGAGGAGTACTTCCGGACGCGGCCGCGCGGAGGGCAGCTCGCTGCTTCGGCGTCGCGGCAGAGCGAGCCGATCGAGAGCCGGGCGGCGCTCGAGTCTCGCTTCCGCGAGCTCGAGGCGCGTTACGCCGGCGAGGAGCCGCCGCTTCCCGAGGACTGGGGCGGGTTCCGGCTCGCTGCGGAGCAGTACGAGTTCTGGCAGCACCGCGAGAACCGCCTTCACGACCGGTTCCGCTATCGACGCGGGCGGGGTGAGTCGGGGTGGCAGATCGAGCGCCTGCAGCCGTAGCCTGCGCGCCTCTCGCGCGCTTCCACTCTTCGCGCCGCAGCGTTCGGGGAAGAAGAGAGTAGTCCGTTACGAGCTGTCGTCCTGCCCATTCGCGAGCGCGGAGCTCGGGCGAAGGTGACGGCGGGTCGTAGAATCGTCGGCGTGGTTCTGTCCGACCGCACGATCCAGCGACTGCTCGGCGCGGGGCGGATCGAGATCGACCCCTACGACGAGGACCTGCTCCAACCCTCGAGCGTCGACGTGCGCGTCGACCGCTACTTCCGCGTTTTCCACAACGCGCGCTACCCCTTCATCGACGTCCGCGAGCCGCAGGACGACCTCACCGAGCTGGTCGAGATCGACGCGGACACCCCGTTCATCCTCCATCCCGGCGAGTTCGTGCTCGGCTCGACGCTCGAGCGCATTCGCCTGCCGGACGATTTGGTCGCGCGCCTGGAAGGAAAGAGCTCGCTCGGCCGCCTCGGCCTGCTCATCCACTCGACGGCGGGCTTCATCGATCCCGGCTGGAACGGCCACGTCACGCTCGAGCTCTCGAACGTCGCGAACCTTCCGATCACGATCTACCACGGGATGAAGATCGGACAGCTGTCCTTCGTGCAGCTGACCGAGCCGGCCGAGAGCCCGTACGGCAGTGACGGGCTCGGCTCGAAGTACCAAGGCCAGCGCGGGCCGACCCCGAGTCGCTACTGGAAGAACTTCGCGGGCGTGGCAGGAGCAGCCTCCACCGACGCCGCCCGCCGCTAGGGGTGCCGGTGGCCGAGGAGCCGACGGGGCTCGGAACCGTTCTCGTCACGGGCGGGACCGGCTTCGTCGGGTCGCACATCGTCCACCGCTTGCGAACCGAGGAGCGGCCCGTCCGCTGCCTCGTCCGGCGCGCGCAGAACGCCGAACGGCTCGCGACGTGGGGTTGCGAGCTCGCCGAGGGGGATGTCACCGACCGCGAGAGCGTGCGCCGCGCGCTCTCCGGCTGCGAGCTCGTCGTCCACCTCGTTGCGATTCGCCAGGGCAAGCCCCAGCAGTTCCAGCGTGTGATGAGCGACGCGACGCGCGACCTCGTCGCCGGCGCGCAGGAGGTCGGGGTGCGCCGATTCGTGCTCATGAGCGCGCTCGGGACGAGCGAGGACACGAAGGACCTCGTGCCGTACTACCGCGCGAAGTGGGACATGGAGCAAGCGGTCAAGGGCTCGGGACTCGAGCATGTCACCTTCCGCCCCAGCTTCGTCTTCGGCCGGGACGGCGGGATTCTCCAGACCTTCCGCCGGGTCGCGCGGCTCGCGCCCGTGACGCCGATCGTCGGCGCGGGAACGCAGCGGATCCAGCCGATCTGGGTCGACGACGTGGCTGCGTACTTCGCCGCCGCGCTCGACAAGCCCGACGCCGCGAACCGAACGTTCGAGCTCGGCGGCCCAGACGCCGTGAGCTGGAACGAGTTCTGGGAACGACTCAAGCGCGCGCTCGGGGTCCGGCGGCCGTCGGTGCACGTCCCGATCGCGTTGATGCGGGCGAACGCCGTCATCGCGGAGCGGCTGCCCGGCAACGTCCCCCTCACGCGCGATCTCCTGACGATGCTCGAGCACGGCGACAACGTCGTCTCGAACGACGACGCCGAGCGGACGTTCGCCCTGCCGCTCGTGCCGCTCGAGGAGCAGCTCCGCCGCGCAGCCTGATCGCCTCACTCGTCGGGCGGCGGTCGCGCCCGCGCTGCTCGGCGTGGTGCGCCTACGGCTTCGTGACGCGGAGCGAGTAGGCGCCGGCGACACCGCGCGCGGCGACGCGAACGCGCAGCGACCGCGTGCCGCAGATCGTCGTGCTGACGCGCGCTCCCCCCGCGCGCGCGAACGCGTGTGCGAGCCGGCGTGCGCGGCCGAGAGCCTCGAGAGAGAACCGAGCCGGGGCGCTGAGCGCGATCGTGAGCTTCCCGTCGAGCGGCGTCGAGACCGAGTACGTGCGAGCGGCGTTCCTCGGCAGCCGTCCGCTGTATACAGACGTCGTCCCGCCCGCCCACGGCCGCACGACGTCCTGCTCGAGCAGTCGGAGGGCGGCCTCGTCGGGGTAGAAGGTGCGCGAGACGGCCTCCCACGACGTCTCGCGCCGGCCGAGACGCCGCTCGTTCAGCACGCGGTAGGCCTCGGCGAACCCCTCGCCGGGATTCAGCTCGTACCTGTCACCGATCTGAGCACTGGGGAAGACCTCACCGCGACGCGCTCTGGCGCAGATGTTTGCGTGGCTCGCCCACCGCTTGGTTCCCCAGTCGATGGCGTGCCAGGGCGCGTTGCTCCGCTCCTGCGCGACGTGGTGACCGTACTC
>JALZFG010000235.1 GCA_030861645.1 Actinomycetota bacterium | reverse complement strand
CCTCTGCGCGTCGCCGGCGGCGCGCCGAGTCGGGCGCGTGTGGGGTCAGACCCCCTTGAGGGAGGTTGAGGGTTCGAAGGCAGGGTACGTTCGCGCTGGTGAGAGCGAACGCGCTCCAAGCAGGGCTGATCGGCTGGCGTGCGCGTCTCGCCGACCGCGCCGCAGAGCCCGTGGCGCGCCGCACCGGTCTCACCGCCGAGCAGGTGCGGACACTGCTCGCGGCGCTGTTCCTCGCGAAGTCGACGATCTACCTCGGCCGTGCGCTCGTGCGCGCCACCTCCTCACGGAGGGAGCGGAACCAGCGCAGGCGCTCGTGATAGGGAACAGCGGCGTTCGCGGGCGAGGTCGAAGGAAGGACGAAGAGCCACGTGTCGACGAGCCTGCACCTCTGCAGACCCAGGTCGGGGCGCTCGCCGAACGCTCCGCGGTAGGCCTCCTTCCCAACGAACGCGATCAGGTGCGGCGCGAGCTCCTCGGCGATCCGATGCAGCCGCTCGCGCGCGCCGGCGAAATCGCCGCGACGCAGCTCGCCGGACCCCGCGGTCGTTCGAAGCGCCGCGTTCGTCAGCCCGTAGCCGTACTGGAGCAGCTCCCACTGCTCGTCGGGGCGCAGCTGCCGGGGCGTCAAGCCCGCGTCGTGGAGCAGGCGCCAGAAGTCGTTGCGCGGGTTCGCAAAGTGAGCGCCTGCTGCCGCAGAGACCCGGCCGGGATTGATTCCGCAGAAGACAACGGCGAGCCCCGAGCCGAGGATGTCGGGCAGGGAGGTCTCCGACGCGGTATCGCAACCACCTTCCCGTGCGACAGTGTTGGCAGCGTTGTGATCGGCTCCCGCGTGTCCCGCATCATCGCCGTCGGGCATCGTGGAGCGCGCCGCGTTCGTCAAGCCGGACGGGCGGCGATGAAGAGAGCCACCGCGCCGATCCCGAGCGCGGCCGCCGTCACCCCGTAGGACAGATCAGCACCGGCGCGTTCGAGTAGGACTCCTCCCACGATTGGGCCGATGATGTATCCGACGGCATAGAGGACGTTCTGAATACCGTAGGAGAGGCCGCGCGCCCCCTCCGCCATCGCCTCGTCGAGCCAGGGAACCGAGGCCGCCATCGCAAGGCTGAAGCCGGCCCCGTACAGCCCGAGGGCGACCGCAGCTCCCGCGACCCCTGGCAGGATCGCCAGCAGGAACACCGAGAGCGCCGAGAGGGCGAGCCCGGCTATCGCGGGTCCACGGCGCCCCCGCCGATCGCCCCACCGTCCGCCGAACGGCGCGAGCACGGCATCGACCGCTATCGAGGCCGCGAACAGGATCCCGATCGTCCCGCTCGACAGCGCGAGGCGGGCCTCGAGGTCGAGGGGCGCAACGACCTCGATCAACCCGAGCGCGCCGGCGCTGGCGAGGAGAATCGCGGTCCCCCAGGCGCCGGTCCGCGACCGCGTCGCTCCTACGATCGCGGGCAGCGCGGGAACCGACGGCCCGGCCAGTGGCGTTTCCCGGGGCAGGACGATCAGCGTTGCGACCAGCAATGCACCTGCGAGAGCACAGGAGATCAGGAACGGAGCTTCGAACGAGATCGCGTCCGCCGTCAGGCCGCCGAGCGCGGGACCGGCGATCGATCCGGCGCTCGTTGCGCCGAGAGCGATCCCCAGGACCTCGCCGCGCCTTCCGGGCGGCGCCGTGTCTGAGACCAAGGCGAGGGCGGCGATCCAGCTCGCCGCCGACCCGATCCCTTGGACGGCGCGGGCGATCAGCAGGACCCCGATGGAGTCCGATACTGCGATGAGGGCCGATCCCACGGCGACGAACACCAGCCCGGGCACCAGAAGCGCTCGCCTGCCGATCGAGTCGGCGGCGCGGCCGAGCGCGAGCGAAAACAGCGCGATCGGAGCTGCGTACGCGGCCAGCGCGAGGCCGAGCGCGGCGTCGCCGGCTCCCGTCCTCTCCTCGATCTCGGGAAGCAGCGGAGCGATCAGGCCGAGGAGCGCAGCGTCGATCGTCACCGCGCCAACCGCGATCGCCATCACCCTCCGGCGGCGGCTATGCGCCGGTCGATCAGGCGCTGGGACGCGCATGCGAGGAGGCTTACGCCTCGTCCCTCAGCCGGCGCCGGCGCGCGGTCGACGTAGCGACCGGGTTGATCACGAGCAGCGAGAGCCAAGACAGCCTTGCAACGTCCGCCGAAACCAGATACGCAAGCGGTACCGAGGCCAGGAAGACGACTGTAGGAATCAACCCGTCGATCACCCTCTCGCGCCACTCGCCCGAGGTCAGTCTGTGGTCGAGGAGACCACGTCGGTTGGCGATCATCCAAACGACCGTGTGCAACATCGAGACTGCGGCGATGTTGATCGCCATCAACACGGTTGGCAGGGGAAGGTCC
>JALZFG010000234.1 GCA_030861645.1 Actinomycetota bacterium | reverse complement strand
CGCGAAAGCCGTCTCCGAGGCAGAAGCCCGCCTTCCGCGCACGGAGCACCACGCCGCGCTTCCCCAGCCCGCGGAGCTCGTACGTCTCGAAGGGGAGGAGGTGCCAGTGCCCGTGATCGCGGGCGCGCGCGTAGCGAAGGAAGGCGACCGCCCGGAACCTGACGGCGCCCGAGCGCGCCGCGCGTACGATTTGGTCGGCGCGCATCACGCCGTCGGCCGTCACCGAGCCGGCGACGACGAGCGGGCCGTCTCCGACGTTGTCCACCGCCGACGCGAAGGCAAGGCGGAAGCGTCGATCCTCCGGCGGCCCGGTCCTCAGGACGCGAGGAGGACCGGGCGGGAGCTGGCGAAGGTCCGGGAGCAGGAGGCGGGGCGCCGCCGCGCTGCCCGAGCCGAGCGCTCCGCGGAGGGCGAGGCCGGCGAGCAGAAGGAGCAGGAACGCGGACCGCCGCGCGCGCACACGGGAACCGTACGCCCCGCAGACCCCGCGGGAGCTGCGCTGCTTACCGAGGAAAAGGGCACGCGTCGATCGCTCCGGGGCGGTTTCATGTATACGAGCGGCTGCGAGGAGGGAAACATGGCGATGCGACAGTGGAGTGCCGACGAGCTCGAGGGCGCTCGCCGCGGGGTTCCTGCGGCGAGCTCCTGGTGAAGCGCGGTTAGCGGGAGGCGCGAGGGTGCAAACGGCCCCGACGGTGAAGGCGACTCGTACGCCCGCCGAGCTCGCCGACGCCGACGCGCGGGCGCTCGCGCGCGAGCTCGCGGCGACGATTCGCGGCGAGGTTCGCTTCTCGCCCGGCAGCCGGGCGCTCTACGCGACGGATCTCTCCGCCTACCGACAGGTGCCGATCGGGGTCGTCATCCCGCGGGACGTCGACGACGTCGTCGCGACCGTGGCCGCCTGCCGGCACTACGGCGCCCCCGTGCTCGCGCGGGGCGGCGGTACGAGTCTCGGCGGGCAGACGTGCAACGTCGCCGTCGTCCTCGACTTCTCGAAGTACATGAACCGGATCCTCGAGCTCGACCCGGCGCGGAAGCTGGCGCGCGTCGAGCCCGGCGTCATTTGCAACCAGCTCCGCATCGCCGCGCAGGAGCACGGGCTGATCTGGGCGCCCGATCCCGCCACCTACGAGTTCTGCACGCTCGGCGGCATGATCGCGAACAACTCCTGCGGGGTGCACTCGGTCATGGCCGGCAGGAGCTCGGACAACGTCGAGGAGCTCGAGATCCTGACCTACGACGGCGTGCGCCTGCGGCTCGGCGCCACGAGCGACGAGGAGCTCGAGCGCATCACCGCGGACAATGGCCGCCGCGGCGCGATCTACCGGCAGCTGCGCGAGCTGCGCGACCGCTGTGCCGACCTCGTGCGGGAGCGCTACCCCGACATCCCGCGCCGCGTCTCGGGGTACAACCTCGACGACCTCCTGCCCGAGAAGGGCTTCCACGTCGCCCGCGCGCTCGCGGGGACGGAAGGCACGTGCGCCCTGACCCTCGCGGCGACCGTCCGGCTCGTCCCGTGGCCTGCGGCTCGCACGCTCGTCGTCCTCGGCTACCCGGACCAGTACGGCGCCGCCGACCAGCTGATGGACATCCTGGCCCACGGCCCGATCGGCCTCGAGGCGGTCGACGGAACAGTGATCGAGAACATGCGGAGGCTGCGCTTCAACCTGCGCGAGGTCGACCTCTATCCGGAGGGAGGCGCTTGGCTCCTCGCCGAGTTCGGCGGCGACACGCGCGCGGACGCCGTCGATCGCGCGCGAGCCCTGATGGCCGAGCTGAAGCGGCGGTCGAACGGCGGCGCGCCCAGCATGAAGCTCTTCGACGACTACGCGGAGCAGAAGCGCGTCTGGCTGGTGCGTGAGGGGGCAATCGGTGTCAGCCGCGTCCCCGGTGAGCTCGAGACGTGGTCGTGCTGGGAGGACGCCGCCGTCGCGCCCGAGCGGCTCGGCGACTACCTGCGCGACTTCAAGCGGCTCCTCGACAGGCACGGCTACTACTGCGTCTTCTTCGGCCACTACGGTCAGGGATGCGTCCACTCTCGGATCACCTTCGACCTGAAGAGCGCCGAGGGGGTCAGGCGGTTCCGCGCGTTCATGGAGGAGGCTTCCGACCTCGTGCTCGCCTACGGCGGCTCGCTCTCCGGCGAGCACGGTGACGGCCAGTCGCACGCCGAGCTCCTGCCGAAGATGTTCGGCAAGGAGCTCGTCGAGGGATTCCGCGAGTTCAAGGCGATCTGGGATCCCGAGTCGAAGATGAACCCCGGCAAGGTCGTCGACCCCTATCCCCTCGACTCGAACCTCCGCCTCGGCGCCGAGTACCGGCCGCGACCCGTGAAGACGCACTTCAGGTTCCCCGCCGACCACGGCAGCTTCGCCGAGGCGACCGAGCGCTGCTTCGGCGCCGGGAAGTGCCGGAGGACGGAGGGCGGAACGATGTGTCCGAGCTTCATGGTGACGCGCGAGGAGATGCACACGACGCGCGGACGCGCGCACCTCCTGTTCGAGATGCTCCGGGGCGAGGCGATCGTGCGCGGGTGGAGGGACGAGCACGTGAAGGAGTCGCTCGACCTCTGCCTCGCTTGCAAGGGCTGCAAGGGCGACTGCCCGGTCAGCGTCGACATCGCCACGTACAAAGCCGAGTTCCTCTCCCACTACTACGCCGGCAGGCTGCGGCCGCGGAGCGCGTACGCGCTCGGACTCGTCCACTGGTGGGCGCGCCTGGCCGCGCGCGCCCCCGCGCTCGCGAACCTTGTCACGCAGCAGCCGCTGCTCGCGCGCGCGGCGAAGGCGGCGGCGGGCCTCGCGCCCGAGCGCGCGCTTCCACACTTCGCCTCGAAGACGTTCACGACCTGGTTCCGCGAGCGTGGGTCGCGGAACCGAGGGGGGCGCCGGGTCGTCCTCTGGCCGGATACGTTTACGAACCACCTGCATCCCGAGATCCCCCGGGCGGCCGTCGAGGTGCTGGAGGCGGCGGGCTACGAGGTCGAGC
Source organism: Actinomycetota bacterium (assembly GCA_030861645.1). Lineage (GTDB taxonomy): Bacteria > Actinomycetota > Thermoleophilia > Gaiellales > Gaiellaceae > JALZFG01. The sequence goes on along the minus strand of JALZFG010000234.1, from coordinate 2,228 downwards.
TTCCCCGCCGCTCGCTCTGCTGCGGCCGCCCCCTCTACGACTACGGCATGCTCGCTCTCGCCAAGCGCCAGCTCCGGCAGATCCTGGACGCGCTGAGCGCCGAGATCGCAGGCGGCGTCCCCGTCGTCGGTCTCGAGCCGAGCTGCATCGCCGTCTTCCGGGACGAGCTGGTGAACCTGTTCCCGGAGGACGAGCGCGCGACGCGCCTGGCCCGGCAGTCGTTCCTGCTCGGCGAGTTCCTCGCGACGGAGCCCGAGTACGAGCCTCCGAGGCTCGAGCGCAAGGCGGTCGTCCACGGGCACTGCCACCAGAAGGCGATCATGAAGTTGCACGCCGACGAGGCGCTGCTGAGGCGGGTCGGTCTCGACTTCGAGATCCTCGACTCGGGCTGCTGCGGACTCGCGGGGTCGTTCGGCTACGAGAAGGGTGACCACTACGACGTCTCGATCAAGGCCGGCGAGCGTGCGCTCTTTCCCGCCGTGCGCGACGCGGCCGAGGAAGTGCTCGTCGTCGCCGACGGCTTCAGCTGCAGGGAGCAGATCGCGCACGCGACCGATCGCAGGGCGGTGCACTTGGCCGAGGTACTGCAGATGGCCCTGCACGAGGAAGCCAGCGCGCGTTAGGGCGACGATGGATCCGCCTGACGTGCCGATCCCCGAAGTTCCGAGCATCGTCGATGCGACGATCGTCGAGCATCCCGAGACCGGCCGCGAGTGCCTGCTCGCGAGAACAGAACATGGGGAGCGAATCGCCTTCGGCTTCGAGGTCGGGAGCGCCACGCCCGGCCTCGAAATCGTCGACCCCGCCCTCTGGCTCGCCGCGTCGGAAATTGGGTCGCCCGAGGGCAGCGGGTCGCGGTTCGAAGCCGTGGAGGAGGCGAACGCCGACTACTGGCTCCAGGCGGTGATCGCGCACCCGGTCGGAGCCAAGTGGCTAGCCGGCATCAAGCAGGACTACCCGGACGGCTACCACGCGTGGTTCGCACAGACGGACTACGAGGACGGGGGAGAGGAAGGCGCGGGCTAAGTGAGATCACGAGGACGCTCAGGGCCTGCCAGAAAGGTTGCCGTCGGGTGTGCCGAGCGCGAGCGGACGATTCGGCCACCTCGCGCCGCCGACGCGAAGCCGCGACCCTCGCTCGCGCAATCTTGAAGAATTGACGCATGCCCGCGTTCATCTGCGTGACCTGCGGCGTTCAGTACCCGGAGTCGCCGAGCCCGCCGTCTCGCTGTCCGATTTGTGAGGACGAGCGCCAGTACGTCGGGCTCGAAGGACAGCAGTGGACGACCCTCGAGCGGCTCCGGGAGCGGCACCGCGCCGTGCTGACCGACGAGGAGCCCCAGCTGACTGGCATCGGAACGACGCCGGAGTTCGCGATCGGTCAGCGCGCCCTCCTCGTTCAGACGGACGAGGGCAACGTCCTCTGGGACTGCATCTCCTATCTCGACGACTCGCTCGTCGCCGCGGTGCGCGGGCTCGGCGGCGTAGCGGCGATCGCGATCTCGCACCCGCACTACTACTCGTCCATGCTCGAGTGGAGCGCGGCGTTCGACGACGTCCCGGTCTTCATCCACGAGGCCGATGGCGAGTGGGTGCAGCGGAGCGACGGCAACGTCGTCTTCTGGGAGGGTGAACGGCGGATGCTTCTCGGCGGACTGACGCTCGTCCACTGCGGCGGTCATTTCGCGGGCGGTCAGGTCCTGCACTGGCCGGAAGGCGCGGCGCGACGCGGCGCGCTTCTCACCGGCGACATCATCCAGGTCATCCCCGATCGCGCCTTCGTGAGCTTCATGTACAGCTACCCGAACCTGATTCCACTCCCTGCGCCGGCAGTCCGCAGGATCGCCGCGGCCGTGGACGGATTCGCCTTCGATCGCCTCTACGGGGCGTGGTTCGGGCGAGTCGTCCGTGAGGGCGCGAAGGATGCGGTCCGCCGCTCGGCGGAGCGGTACGCGCGGGCGGTCCGGGGAAACGAGTAGCGCCCTCCGTCAGCCTGTTGGCGACGCCGGCGCCTCGTGCCCTGTTGGCGGCTCGGCCGGCTCGCTCGGCAGCGTCTCAGACGGTCGCGTTTGCGTCGCGACGGTTTCGGTTTCCGTTTGGGCGGCGTTCGTCTCGGAGCCGGTCCCCGTCTCGCCTGGCGCGGTGACCGTCTCCTCCGGCTCCGTCTCGATCGTCTCCTCACGCGCGCTCGGACAGTCTCCACCGGCCCGGCCGGCGCCCGGTGGCCC
>JALZFG010000200.1 GCA_030861645.1 Actinomycetota bacterium | reverse complement strand
CGCGAACACCTCCGAGCGCGGGCGGCTCACCATCACCTCGTGCTCGACGGTCACCATCGGACGAAGGCTAGACGTCGATCGGAGACCGATCAAACGTCTTCGGCAGCATGGCCGCAGCGGCCAACGGCCGCTGCGGCTCAGCATGTCGTCGTGAGGCGGCGCAGCGGCCTCGTCAAACGACGATTGATCGCCTTGGTTGATCAATCGTCTAGGCGACGCCGCGCGGGAGCGCCAGCCCCAGGAGCTCCGCAGGGTTGCGGCGCACCCGAGTGCGCCACGCTTCGCGAGGCTTCTTCGCGACGGTGATCTCGGCGGCGTCGCGGAGCAGGCGAAGGCGCCCCTCGCGCAGGAGCAGCTCGTCGACCGCGCCGAGCCTGCCCTCGAAGATCGACCACACCGGCGTCCCGAGCACGGCTGCCTCCCGGTTCATCGTGCCCCCCGCGGAGACGAGCGCGTCGGCGAAGGCGACGAGGCTGCGCCCGTCGACCGCCCGCCCGGGTACGACGACGCGCTCCACCGCGAGCTCGCGGATCGCTCGCCGCTGTGCCTCGTTCCGCGCGAGGACGACCGTGCGCGTCCGCTTGTCGGCGGCGAGCCTTCGCAGCACGCGCGGGAGCAGCACGCTCTCGGCGCCGCCGAGGTAGAGCGCGTAGGAGGGCGCCGTCCGCACGACGCACAGGACGGCCTCGCGCTCGACCGCGAGCTCGTCGAGCACGCGCTCGTCGGGCTCGAACTCGGACAGGTAGTACTCCTCCTTCAGCCCGGGGTAGCGCGCGAGCTTGGGCGGCTTCGCCCCGTAGCGCGCGAGTCGCGCCGGCGGGATCGCCTCGGGGACCAGGACCCGGTCGGCGAGCCGGCAGTTCACGTGGTGCTGGAGCGTCGCCCACTCGTAGTCGAACATCGTCGTGTTCGCGATCCCAAGGAGCCGGCAGGCGGGCGGGAGATCGGTCGAGCCGTGCGCAAGGGCCCAGTCGAAGCGCCGTCGCCGGCCGAAGCTTAGGAGCTGCGGCAGCCGGCCCGCCGCCGCCCGCGCCTTCCCGAGCGGCGACGCGCCGCCGTAACCGCCGAGCACCGTATATGGATGGCCCCAGTCGTCGAGCAACTCGACAGTGTGCGAGAGCGGGCGGGCCGTCAGCTCGACCTCGTGGCCCGCGCGCTCGAGCAGCTCGACGAGCGGTCGCAGGACGAGCACGTGTGCGGTGTTCGTGAAGTCGACCCAGGCGCGCACGGAAGGAGTCTAATCTGAAACAAAGTACATCGTCTTCCGCATGAACAAGCCGATTTCGGGTGTCACAAATGGTCCGTTCCTCTGGTATCCTGGCGGCGATGGGTCCTCCCTCGCGCTCGTCCTTCCAGCCGGCCGGAGCGGGCGCGATCCTCGCCTCCGGCACGGCCGCAGGAGTCGGTGCCGGCGTGCTCGTCGGTTGGGCGGCCGGGTCGGCTGGAATCGGCGCTCTCATCGGGGCGGCGGTCGGCATCCCCGCCGGCATCTACGCGGTATACCGCCGCTATCGGGGATTCTTTACGTGAGCTCAATGACCGGAAGCCCGACGTTCTTCGGTCGGCCGCGGCCGATGCCCGGCATGGCTGCTCCGATCGCCGCCGGCAGCGTCGTGGTCGTCCTCGGGCTGCCGGTATTCCTCGTCGCGGGCTGGCCTATCAAGGGCTGGGTTCTCGGGGCCGTGCTCTGGGTCGCCAGCATGACGCTCGGGTTGCTGCTGCTCAGGCTCCGGCTCGGGATCGGCTCGCTCGCAGCCTCCGGCATCGTCGCCTTCGGGCTCGTGTTTCGCGGAATCGCGGTCATGGTCGTCGCGATCGCCGTCGCGGCGGCGGATCCCGGCGTCGGCCTCGGCGCCGCTGCCCTCTATGCGCTCGCCTACACGCTCGAGCTCGGCGTCTCGATCGCGGCGTACTTCGGGGGGGCGGCGAGGTGAGGCGGTTGCTGCTCCCGCTTGCCGGCGTCGCCGCCGCGCTCGTCCTCCCCGCAGCCGCGCTCGCCGCCCAAGAGGACTTCAAGCCCGAGGAGGAGTTCGAGCTCGACCCGTGGGTGCCGATCAAGCTTGGACCGCTCGACCTGTCGATCAACAAGGCCGTCGCGTACCTGTGGCTCGGCACGATCGTGACGATTCTGCTCGGGATCGTCCTCATGCGTGTGCGCCTGGGCGTCCGGCCGGGAACGCGGCAGACGATCGGCGAGCAGATCTACGACATCGCGCAGACGCAGATCGCCGAGCAGGGACTGCCGTCGAAGGCGATCGGGCGCTGGTTCCCCTACTGCGCGAGCCTGTTCCTCTTCATCTGGGTGCTCAACATGCTCGGATTCATCCCTCTGCCGCTGTCGAACGAGAAGTTCGACCTCTTCGGGCTCGAGGTGCCGACCTTCGGCATCTATGCCGCGACCGCGTCGCTCTCCGTCACGCTCGCGCTCTCGCTGATGACGTTCGTGTTCACCCACGTCGAGGGAATCCGCTGGAACGGAGCCCGTCGCTACTTCAAGAGCTGGATTCCCGAGGCGCCTCCCCTCGCGCTTGCGCTGATCGTCCCGATCGAGGTCATCTCGCAGTTCATGCGGCTGATCTCGCTCAGCGTGCGGTTGTTCGCCAACATGCTCGCCGGGCACATGCTGATCCTCGTGATGATCGGCCTGATCTTCGTGCTCGGAAACGTCGCCCTCGCGGTCATCTCGATCCCGGTCGCGACCGCCTTCTACCTCTTCGAGGTTGTCATCGTCGTCTCGATCCAGGCGTTCATCTTCGCCGCCCTGTCCGCGATCTACATCGGCTCCGCAATCGAGCCCGAGCACTAAGGAGGATCCGTGATCGATCTGCTCGCCCAAGCTCAGAACGTCGATGCCGGCAAGGCGATCGCCTTCGGCCTCGGCGTCGGCCTCGGCGCCGTCGGCGCCGGGATCGGCATTGGCAACATCTTCGGGAACATGATCGCGTCGGTTGCCCGCCAGCCCGAGCTGCGGGGCGAGCTTCAGGGGATCATGTGGCTCGGGTTCGCACTGACGGAGGCCGTGGTCTTCTACGGTCTCCTCGGCGGCCTGCTCGCCTACGTCCTCATCTAGCTTCGATGCTTCCGTTCGCCGATTCGCTCATCGATGTCGTTCCGGGTCTGATGATCTGGACGCTGGTTTCGTTCGCGATCACGTTCTTCGTCCTGCGGCGGTATGCCTTCGGGCCCATTCAGCGGATCATCGAGGAGCGCCGGCGGCGGATCCGCGAGTCGATCGCCGAAGCCGATCGCGCGCGCGAGGAAGCCCGGCGGCTGGTGCAGGAGCACCGGCAGTTGCTCGGCCAGGCCCGCGGCGACGCGGAGCAGATCCTGGGCGAGGCGCGCCGCGTCGCCGAGGCCCAGCGTGAGCGTGTCCGAGAGGAGATCGAAGCCGACCGCGAGCGCCGGCTCGAGGAGACTCGGCGCCAGATCCAGGCGGAGACGCAGCGCGCACTTCAGCAGATCCGTGCCGAGGTCGCCGACCTTGCGCTGATCGCCGCCGAGAAGGTGACGGCTGGCGCGCTCGACACGGAGTCGCACCGGCACCTCATCGACGACGCCGTCAGCGACCTCGACTTCTCGGCCCTCGAGGCGGAGAGGACGGCCGGCTAGCAGGGCGGTATGGCGGTCGCGCAGCGGATGTACGCGCGCGCGCTCGTCGAGGCGGCGAAGGAGCGAGACCGCCTCGACGACGTGCGCGAGCAACTCGGCGACTTCGTCGCGTCCGTGCGCGAGGTGCCGGAGCTGCGCGAGCTGCTACGGAACCCGCAGGTGGACCCGCGCGCGAAGGTCTCGATCCTGGAGGGGCTCCTGGGCGAGTCAGACGAGCTCGTGCGGAACTTCCTCCTTCTGCTCGCGGAGCGCGGCCGCGCCGCCGAGATCGACGAGGTTCACCGCGAGTTCGAGCGCCTCGTCGCCGAGGAGGAGGGCCGGATCGAGGTCGAGCTGACGACCGCGGTCGAGCTCTCCGACGACGAAGCGCGCGAGATCGTGGGTCAGATCGAGCGCGCCTCGGGCCGGCGAGTCGAGGCGACGCGGCGCGTCGACCCGCGGCTGATCGGGGGTATCGTGCTGCAGGCGGGTTCGCTGCGCATCGACGCGAGCGTGCGCGGCCGCCTCGACCACCTGCGCCGTGAACTGACGGGGACGAGATGAGAGCGATTCGACAGTGATACGACGTTTGCGGGCGGAGCCTGGCTCTGTTCGGCGGGAGTCCGAGTGCGACCGCGATAGCGACAAGATCGACGAGGCGGCCTTTGGGAGAACCATGGGTTCCCTATCTCGAGAGAGCGAAAGGAGGGGACCCTTACGGGGGGGAACCCAGGGTTCTCCCGCGACCCCCCTCTCTAAGGAGGAGAGCGAATGAAGCTACGGCCAGAGGAGATTACGTCGATCCTGAAGCAGCGGATCGAGCAGTACGAGGTCGAGACGGACCTCGCCGAGGTTGGGACGGTCCTGCAAGTCGGGGACGGCATCGCGCGCGTCTACGGGCTCGAGAACGCCGTCGCCATGGAGATGCTGGAGCTCGAGCACGGGGTTGTCGGCCTGGCGTTCAACCTGGAGGAGGACAACGTCGGGTCCGCGCTGTTCGGCGAGTGGGAGCACGTCAAGGAAGGCGAGCCGGTCCGGCGGAGCGGCCGGGTCGCGAGCGTGCCGGTCGGCGAGGCGCTGCTCGGCCGGGTCGTCGATCCGCTCGGCGCCCCGCTCGACGGCAAGGGCCCGATCGAGACGT
>JALZFG010000154.1 GCA_030861645.1 Actinomycetota bacterium | reverse complement strand
GACGTAGAACTCCTGGGCCGCCCGCGCGTCGGCCGGGTGCGCGCCTTGATCGGCGAGCTCCTCGCCTCCGGGGCGCAAGCGGCTCCAGTCCTCGAGCTCCTCGCCCGTCGGCGCGGCGACGCCGGCGCGCAGCGGCTCGGGCAAGCGACCGTCGGCGGGCAGCACGGCGGAGAGGATCCGCATGAGCGCGTGCGTCGCGTTCAAGGCGGCACCGCCGAAGAGACCCGAGTGGAGGTCTCGCGCGCCGCTTCGCACGCGGACGTGGAAGTACGCGAGTCCGCGCGTCGCGACGTTGAACGCCGGAAGATCCCGGCGCAGCATCAGCGAGTCGAAGATCACGGCAGCGTCGGCGCCGCGCTCGTCCTCGCCGACGAAGTCGACGATCGAGTGGCCGCCCGTCTCCTCCTCGCCGTCGCACGCCACGCGGACGTTGACCGGCAGCTCGTTCTCGACGGCGAGCAGCTCCGCCGCCTTCAGCAGCAGGTAGAGCTGACCCTTGTCGTCGGCGACGCCGCGGGCGTAGAGGTACCCGTCCCGCACCGTCGGCTCGAAGGGCGGTGTCTCCCACAGCTCGAGCGGCGCCGGGGGCTGCACGTCGAAGTGCCCGTAGACCAGGATCGTCGGTCGTGTCCGCGGACTCGAGGAGGCGCGGATCTCACCGACGGCGAGCGGCTTCCCGGCCCAGTCGACGAGCTCGGCGCCGCCGCCGGCGCGGCGGACGAGCTGGCAGGCCCACTCCCCCGCGCGCCACACGTCGGCCGAGTGCTCCGGATCGGCGCTGACGCTCGGGATGCGCAGCCAGTCGGAGAGCTCGTCGAGATACACCTGCTGCACGCCGCGCCGAGTCTACGCAGTCGCCGCGGGGCGCGGCTTCACCCGTCCCCACTCGCGCCGGCGAGCGCTCACCTACCACCGCCGAAACTCGCCGCACTGATGGTTCCCGCGGGGTCTTCGATGCCCTCGCGCAGCGTCTGCGCGTCCGCGAGCACCCGAAGCTTCTTCAGCGTGTGATTCTCGATCTGGCGGATGCGCTCGCGCGTGACGTTGAGGGCGCGGCCGACATCGTCGAGCGTCCGCGGCGGCTCGCCGTTGAGTCCGTACCGCATCTCGAGCACCAAGCGCTCGCGCGGGGACAGCGTCGCGAGGATCTTCGTCAGCGCCTCGCCGCGAAGCGTCGTGTCGACGGCGTCCTCGGGCTGCGGCTCCGAGTCGTCGGTCAGAAAGTGGCCGAACTCGGACTCCTCCTCGCCGCCCACGGGTTTCTCGAGCGAGACCGGCGCCTGCGCGCTGCGCCGGATCTGCACGACCTCCTCGATAAGCAGGCCAGTGTCGGCGGAGATCTCAGCGGCCGTCGGCTCCCGCGCCAGCTCCGCCCGGAGCTTCCGCTCCGACCGGCCGATCCGGTTCAGCTTCTCGACGACATGGACGGGCATCCGAATCGTTCGGCCCTTGTCGGCGAGCGCGCGTGCGACAGCCTGCCGAATCCACCACGTGGCGTAGGTCGAGAACTTGAAGCCTCTGCGGTAGTCGAACTTCTCCGCCGCGCGCACGAGCCCGATCGTCCCCTCCTGGATCAGGTCGAGGAACGGCAGGCCCTGGTTGCGGTACCGCTTCGCAATCGACACGACGAGGCGGATGTTCGCCTCGACCATCTCCTGCTTCGCCACGTGGTCGCCACGCTCGATCCTCTTTGCGAGCTCGACCTCGCGCGCGGCGGTAAGCAGTGGAACCTTGCCGACGTCCTTGAGGAACAGCTGGAGCGCGTCCATCGAGAACTCGCGCGCGTCGACGCCGAGCTCGAGCTCGTCTCCCGGCTCGTCGACGAGGTCCCGAGGATCGCGTTCGGCGACGGCCTCGCCGTCGAGCTCGTCGAGCTCGTCGTCACCGTCGCCGAGCTCACCCGCGCCCAGATCCAGCTCGGCGAGCGTCAGCGCACCCTCGTCTCCGGCGATCGTCGCGGTCTCCGGTTGCTCCCCGGGCAGCTCCCGCGCTCCCTCGAGCAGGTCGACGACGGGCGTCTCCGCTCGCTCCCCCTCCGTCACAGGCGCACCGCGCGCAACTCTCGCAGGTGCCGCGGACGGAGCGCCCTCAGCTCCTCCGTCCTCGGAACCCCCGCCGACCCGGCGCCGCCGCTCGGGGTTCGTGTCATCCGCGTTCATCCGCCACACTCCTTCGGCCCCGGTGACACCACTGGCGATGGTTTCTTGATTGAACCACTACGTGAACGGAGCGTCAAGCTGAGCGGGCGCCGGCCGACGCCCCGTTCTGTCGTTTCGCTTCCCGAAGCTACGACGTCCTCTGCCCACCAAGACGGGCGAGGAGGCGCGTTGCTTCCCGGCCGAGCGGTGATTCGGGCGCGAGTTCCCGCGCGCGCGCGAGCTGGCGCTCGGCGTCGCCGACGCGTCCGAGCCAAAGGAGAAGCAAGCCGAGGTGGAAGCGCACGGTCGCGGCGCGCGGGAACCGGTTCGTCA
>JALZFG010000144.1 GCA_030861645.1 Actinomycetota bacterium | reverse complement strand
GTCCGGCGCCGCGCCGCAGGCGGCGTCCGGTGGAGGGGCAGGAGGCGTGCTCGCCGGCGCGCCCCAGCTCGCCCCGGACCCCGGCGGCGGCGAGAAGAGCAGGCTGAGTCGCGCATGGCTGCTGGTACCGGTCGGTGTCCTGAGCCTGATCGTCCTCGTGCCGCTCGGCCTTGGCGTCGCGGGCTGGCATCGTGGACGGCGGGCGTCGAAGGCGTACGCGGCCGAGCTGCGCGCGATGCCCGACCTTCGCCGCTTCATCCGCTGACCGCCGCTAGACCCTGAGCTCGAGGCCGTCGTAGGCGAGCTCGAGGCCGTCGTCGAGCGGAAGCTCGTGCGGCCGGTGTGTGAGCAGCAGACGCCGCGCGCCCGAGGCCTCGAAGGCCGCGAGCGCCTCATCGATCGACAGATGGCCGCGGGGCTGACCGTCGAGGTCGCCGCGGAGCAGCGTCGCCTCGCAGACAAAGAGGTCGACGTCGCGCGCGAGCTCGGCGAGGCGGTCGCTCGGCGCCGAATCGCCTGAGTAGGCGAGCGAACGGTGCTCGTTCGCGATGCGGAAGCCGTACGTGCGCAGCGTGTAGTGCGGCAGCCGCAGCGCCGTCACCTCGAGCCCCGCGGCGCGGAAGGGCGTTCGCTCCTCGTACTCGCGCACGTCGAAGGTGCGGTCGAACATGTCGGGGAAGCCGAGCCGGCGGCCGTAGGCGACGAGCTCCGCTTGTCCGCCCGGCTGCACCCACAGCTCGGGCTTGCGGTCTTCGCTCCCCATGCCGGTCAGGAACATCCGGCCCCAGACCCATGGGACGAGGTCGCCCCAGTGGTCGAGATGGAAGTGCGTGATCGCGATCGCGTCCACATTCGGCCAGCCGTCGCTCTCGCGCAGGCGCGCGAGGACGCCCGGCCCGCAGTCGAGCAACAGCCGTCCCTCGCCGCCCTCGATCACGTACCCCGACTGCGCGCCGCCCGGGTTCGGCCACGCGGGGGAGCTGCCGACGACGATCAGTTTCACCGCTCATATACTTGCCGAAGTGGCCGGGAGGATTCGTGTCGTCATTGCAAAGCCCGGTCTCGACGGTCACGATCGCGGCGCCAAGATCATCGCCCGCGCATTGCGAGACGCCGGCATGGAGGTCATCTACACCGGCCTCCACCAGACGCCCGAGCAGATCGTCGAGACGGCGATCCAGGAGGACGCGGACGCGGTCGGCATCTCGATCCTCTCCGGGGCGCACATGACGCTCGTGCCCCGCATCCTCGAGGGCCTCCGCGCGAACGACGCCGACGACGTGCTCGTCGTCGTCGGCGGGACGATCCCGCGCGAGGACGCCGAGGAGCTGAAGCGCATGGGGGTGGCGGAAGTCTTCACGCCCGGCGCGCCGACGAGCGAGATCGTCGAGTTTCTCAAGCGATCGCGGCAGCTCGAGAACGTCTAGCGGGGGATCCGTGACGGTCGGGCTCGATCGTGACGGCGGCGTGGCGGTCCTCACCATCCAAAGGCCCGAGGCCCTGAACGCCCTCGATCGCCCGACGCTCGAGGAGCTCTACCGGCGGCTCGGCGAGGCGGCCGCGGCGGCGGACGTACGCGTCGTCGTCCTGACCGGGGCGGGCGAGCGTGCGTTTGCGGCCGGGGCCGACATCAAGTACATGCAGGGTCTCGACCCACTCGAGGCGCGGCGCTGGGGAGAGCTCGGCCACGGCTGCGGCCGGCTGCTGGAGACGATGGCGAAGCCGACGATCGCCGCGATCGACGGCTTCGCGCTCGGCGGCGGCTGCGAGCTCGCTCTCGCCTGCGACCTCCGCTACGCATCCTCGCGCGCAAAGCTGGGCCAGCCGGAGATCAACCTCGCGATCATTCCCGGCTGGGGAGGAACGCAGCGGCTCGCGCGGACCGCGGGACTCGGCTTCGCGAAGGAGCTGATCCTGACCGGGCGGATCGTCGACGCCGACGAAGCGCGCAAGCGCGGCCTCGTCACCGACGTGTTCGCGCCCGAGGAGCTGCTCGCGAAGACGATCGAGATCGCGCGGGGACTCGCCGCGAAGAGCCCCTTGGCGCTGGCGGCGGCGAAGGAGACCGCGAACAGGGCGCTGCAGGGGGGACACGCCGAGAACCTCGCGCACGAGACTGCGCTCTTTGCGCTCCTCTTCTCGAGCGACGAGCAGAAGGAGGGGATGGCGGCGTTCGTCGAGAAGCGCGAGCCGCGCTTCCCGGGGCGCTGAGGCGGAGTCGCGTGCGGCTCCGGCTCGACCACCGTCAGCGCGCGAGAGAACGCGCGGGACGCCGCGATGCCGCCTACCGGAGTAGCACGATCCGGTCGACCGTCAGCGCGCCGTCCAGACCCATTTGCGCCTCGAGCGTGCACGGCGAGGGAGTGGTCCAGATCTGGATCGGCAACTTCTTCTTCAGTGTCGCCGGAGGAGTGCTAATTGCGCGTGCTGTGCCTTTGACCTTCCGCTCGATCAACGCCGTCACGGGGACGACGACGTCGAGGGTGCGGTTGACCTTCGTGAAGCGGTAACCGCCCGGATAGGCGCGCAGCGCGCTCACCTTCAACTGGAGCTCGTCGTCGCCCGCGGAGACAACCGTCCCCGTCAGTGAGAGCGAGAACGTCGAGCCCCGGCGGGCGGCGAACAGGAGCCGCGTCGCGCGGTTCAGGTACGGGTACGGATTGACTGCGGCGCCACCCCTCGGGTGGATCTCGAAATGGAGGTGCGACGCGACCCCGTTCGCGTCGCCCGAGTCGCCGACATAGCCGATCGGCTCGCCGGCCTTGACCTTCGCACCGTTCTTCAATCCCTTGGCGTAGGCCGTTCCCGGGACGCACGCGCCCCGGTTGTCGTTGCCCTTCGTGAGGTCGTTATTGAGGTGGATGTAGAGGTACGTCGTCTTGCTCTTCCCGTAGAGGTAGAGGTAGCAGCCGGCCGTCCCGCCGCTCCGGAACTTGACCGTCCCGTTCTCGGCCGCGACCGCGAGCGACCGCTTCGGGGCCATGAGGTCGTTTCCCTGATGGGTTCCCCGCCCCCGCGGCGCGCCGAAGTCGTTCGTGTACTGGACAGGCCCGACGACGGGGAAGATGATCCGGGACGCGTCGGGCTTCGGGGCCTTCGGCTTCCGCCGGGACGGGGGCGTGGGGGTGGGGGACGTCGCGGCGCGCGTCTTCCGCTTCGCCGGACGGCGTCCGTCGCCGACGTCGCGCACGGCGTCCGCGGTCTGGGCGCTGACTGCGGCGACGAGGCCGAGCAGCAGCACGCACATCCTTCGGGCTGTCGTCCGGTGGCTTCTCAAGGGCTCCGGTTCGCGCTCGAAGCGCGGCACCCTAGCAAACCGCTCGCGACCGGAGTCAAGGTGCTCTTCCCCTGAAAGGGGGACAGGCGCGCGGGTAGATTTCGGTCACCGTGAGGATCGTCGTGTGCGTCAAGCACGTCCCCGAGGCGAACGCCCCGAAGCGCTTCGACCCGGAAACACGGCGTCTCGACCGCTCCGGCGACGCAGCCCTGAACGCCTTCGACGTGCATGCCGTCGAGGAGGCGCTGCGCATCAAGGAGCGCGTCGGCGACTGTGAGGTCGTGCTCGTGTCGCTCGGCCCGGAGCGGGCGCTCGAGTCACTTCGCAAGGCGCTCGCGATGGGCGCGGATCGCGCCGTCCTCGTCAGCGACGACGCGGCGGCGGGGTCCGATCTCGTCGCAACGAGCCACCCCGTCGCTGCGGCGGTAGGTCGGGAGGAGCCCGATCTGGTGCTGTTCGGACAGCAGGCGAGCGACTCCGACGGCGCCGTCCTCTGGGCGGCGGTGGCCGACCGGCTGCGCCGGCCGCTGATCTCGCAGGCGGCCGAGCTCCAGCTCGGAGACGGCAAGGTGACGGTCAAGCGCCAGACCGAGTTCGGCTACGACGTGATCGAGGCCCCGCTGCCGGCCGTCGTTGCCGTCTCTGACGCGATCAACGAGCCGCGCTACCCGTCGCTGAAGGGGATCATGGGCGCGAAGCGCAAGCCGCAGCAGACGCTCGCCATGGGCGAGCTCGGCGTGTCGGCCGAACTGGTGGGCGAGGCGGGCTCGAGGACGGCCGTGCTCGCCGTGAACGACCCTCCCCCGCGCGGCGAGTCGCTGGTGATTGAGGACGACGGCGACGCCGCGGAGAAGATCGTCGAATTTCTCGCCGCGAAGAAGCTCATCTGAGCGTGGGTCGCTCCCGTTCGTTGGCCGGCGCTCCCCGCCGGAGGCAGGAAGGGACGGCGTCGTGAGCGTGCTGGTCTTCCTCGAGCACCACGGGAGCGAGCTGCTCAAAGGTGGGCTCGGCGTTCTCTCGAAGGCCGCGACGCTTGGCGACGCCGACGTCGCGGGCGTCGTCCTCGGCTCCGGCGTCCGCGAGCTCGCCTCCGCGGCCGGGAAGTTCGGCGCCTCCACGGTGTTCGTCTTCGACGACGACCGCCTCGGTGTCCCGCTGCCGCAGCCGCGCGTCGACGCGCTTGCCCAGCTCGTGCGCGAGCGCGGCATCGAGAGCGTTCTCTTCCCGGCCTCCGTGCTCGCAGCGGACGTCGCGGCCGGCCTCGCCGCGCGGCTGGACGCCGGCCTCAACTGGGATCTCGTCGACATCCGGCGTGAGGACGGCGACCTCGTCGGGAAGCGTCCCGCGCTCGGCGACTCCGTCTTCGTCGACGTCACGTGGACGCGGACGCCGCGCCTCGCCCTCTTCCGCCCCGGGAGCTTCGAGGCTGCGGCGACCGGCGGCGAGGCGACGATCGAGCACGTGTCCCCGCAGTTCGACGACTTCTCGTTCGGGGCGAGGATGGTCGAGCAGGCGCACGAGGAGCGCTCGGGCCCGTCGATCGAGGATGCCGACGTCGTCGTGGCCGGCGGCCGCGGCCTCGGCGCCCCCGAGAACTTCCGGCTCGTCGAGGAGCTTGCCCAGGCGCTCGGAGGCGCGGTCGCGGCGACGCGCGCGGTCGTCGACGCCGGCTGGTACCCGTACTCCGCCCAGGTCGGTCAGACGGGGCGGAGCGTCTCGCCGAAGCTCTACATCGCCTGCGGTATCTCCGGGGCGATCCAGCACAAGGTGGGGATGCAGGGCTCGAACGTGATCGTCGCGATCAACAAGGACCGGAACGCGCCGATCTTCGAGTACTCGGACCTCGGGGTGGTCGGCGATGTGCACGAGCTCGTTCCGAAGCTGACCGAGCTCGTGCGGAAGCGCAAGGGCGAATGAAGCCTTCGAGCTACCCGCCGCCGTTCGACGCGCGCGAGTTCCTGTCCCCTCCGACGGATCCCGCCGAGGAGCGGATCGAGGTGGGCGTGCTGATCGTCGGCGCCGGGCCGGCGGGACTCGCGTGTGCGATTCGGCTCGGCCAGCTGCTCGAGGAATCGCCGCAGACGGCGGAGCGCCTGGGCGAGGCGCCGGTCGCGGTCCTCGAGAAGGGGAAGCAGCCGGGGGCGCACCTGCTCTCGGGTGCCGTGGTGAACCCGCGCGCATTGCGCCGGCTGTTCGGCAACCGTAAGCGGATCGACGAGATGCCGTTCTACGGCTCGGTCGAGGACGAGGCCGTGTACATGCTGACCCCGCGCCGCGCCGTGCGGATTCCCGCGCCGCCGACGATGCGGAACGACGGCAACTACGTCGCCTCGCTCTCGAAGCTCGGCCGCTGGCTGGCCGAGCAGGCCGAGGAGGCGGGAGCGATGATCCTCCCGGAGACGGTCGGCGAGCGGCTCCTCGAGAGCGACGGGCGCGTCGTCGGGGTGCGGACGGGGGACAAGGGCCGGGGACGTCACGGCGAGGAGCTCGGGAACTTCGAGCCTGGGTCGGACGTCGTCGCGAGCGTCACGGTGCTCGCCGAGGGGACGCAGGGGCATCTGACCGGCGTCGCGCTCGACGAGTTCGGGCTCCAGGGCGAGAACCCGCAGGTGTGGGCGCTCGGGGTCAAAGAGGTGTGGCGCGTCGCGCGGCCGCTGCGCGCCGGCGCGCGCTACCGCGAGTTCGGCGGCTCGTTCATCTACCCGATGGGTCCCGACATGCTGACCATCGGGATGGTCGTCGGGCTCGACTACCGCGACGCGG
>JALZFG010000142.1 GCA_030861645.1 Actinomycetota bacterium | reverse complement strand
CCGCCAGGATTCTGATCAACGTCGATTTGCCCGAGCCGTTCGCGCCGACGAGGCCGTGGATCTCGCCGGGCATCACCGTGAGAGCGGCATCGTCGAGCGCGCGCACGCCGCCGAAGCGCTTCGAGACGTGGCGCATCGCGAGCGCGGGGCGCGCCGGATGCGCGACTCCGCGACGACGGATCGAGAGTTGGTCCGTCATCGAATGGGCGCAGGTCGAGGGGTTGCGCAGCGGGGCGCTGCCCGTCGGAAGAGCCCTCCGGGCGCCGAGGACGACACTTGTTCCCGCCCGCTCAATCGTTCGCGACACCCCAAAGCCGCTTGTACCCGTTGATGTACGCGTCTCCGTAACCCTGGTCGAATCGGGGTGGGCGCCCCGCGTCGTCGACGTTGCCGTCGTCGAAGACCCGAAGCGGCGTGTGCTCGCTCTTCGCCGGCTTCTCGCCGGCGAGGACGCGGAAGGCCTGGTCGACGGTCGCCCAGCCGAGCCAAGCGAGGTTCTCGCCCACGTCCATCGCGACGATGTCTCCGCGCTGGAGCATCTCGAGGACGAACGGGGTGCCGTTGAACGCGGCGATCTTCACGCGCTTGCCGGCGCCCGCCGCGACCACCGCGGGTACGACGAACTGGGACATGCTGTCGTAGATCGGAATGATGTAGTCGATTTTCGGGTCCCCGACCAGCGCGGACTGCACCTCCGTTCGCAGGCGCGATGCCCACTCGGGAATCGGCACGTCGACGTAGCGGACGCGGCAGGAGCGGCAATGCCTCGCGAACTCGCTGCGAAGACCGCGGACGAGGGAGGCCGTCGATCGCGCGTCGCGCGAGGTGATCACGAGGACGTTCGCTCTGCCGTCGCTCGCTGCGATCACCCACGCCGCCTCCAATCGCCCGGCCTGCTCGAACGGTCCCGGGACGCACGTCGTGCCGTAGATCTCACCCGCCGCATTGCGTTGGCAGGGCTCGCCCTCGCCTGTCGTCCGCACGACGATCACCGGAACCTCCGCCCGCTGAGCGCGCCGGATCTGCGGACCGAGGAGTGAGGGATCCTGTGCGAAGAGCGTAATCACGTCCGCGCGCTCGGCTATCGCGGTTTCGATCCCCTGCGCCCACTGGGACGGCGTGCCCTGGTTTGGGTAGACGACGACGCGCGCGCCGACGGCCGCGGCGGCCTGCCTCATCCCGTCTTCGACCGCCTGGATAAACGGCACCTCACTCGTGATCGGGATCTCGAAGATCGTCTTCCCGCGGAGCTTCGTCGCATCGAAGGCGGGCCCGGGTGGAGTAAACGCGGGGATTCCCCTGAATCGATCGACCTGCGCCTTGACCGCGGCGAGATCGACCGCGGCGCTCTGCCGGGGCATCTCGGCCTCCTCCATCGAACTCCCTCCGCACGAGGCAAGGAGCACGAGCGCGAGAGCCGCAGGGAGCGCGCGTGCCCGGCGAGGCAGCTGCATCTCGTCGCGATTCTCGCGGACGGATCGGGAGCGAGCAATATCAGGTCTCTGCGCGGGAGGCCTCGTCGACGGAGCTGGAGGTTGCTTGTAGCCTTGGGCTCGTGTCCACGCATCGAGCGCCGGCGCGCGACGTCATCGAGGAGTCGCCGCTTGCGCTGCTGCCGACGAAGCTCCAGCCTCCCGGGAGCCGGCGCGACCTGATCCATCGCGCGGGCCTCGTCGAGCTCGTCTCCTCAAGGCCGCTTCCCAAGCTCACGCTCGTCGATGCTCCGCCGGGGTGGGGCAAGACGACGCTCCTGAGCGAGTGGTGCGCGGGCAGCACGCGGCCGTCGTTCGCGTGGGTCTCGCTCGACGAAGGCGACAACGATCCCGCCCGCTTCTGGACGTACGTCGTCGAGGCCCTGCACCGAGCGGAGCCCATCGTCGGCGGGGCCACGCTACGGCTCGTCACCGCTCCGAATGCCCGCGCCGTCGCGGTGCTGGTGCCAGCGCTGATCAACGAGCTCGTCGGCCTTTCCGGACAGGTCGTGCTCGTGCTCGACGACTACCACCTCATCGAGAACGAGGAGATCCACGAAGCGCTCGCGTTCCTGCTCGAGCACCTGCCGCCGACGCTCAGGCTCGTGATCTCGACGCGGTCGGACCCGTCGCTCCCGCTCCCGCGGTTGCGCGCCGGCGGCGAGCTGCTCGAGGTCCGAGCCGACGCGCTCCGCTTCAGCGACGACGAGGCGGCGGCGCTGCTCAACGGCGCCCTCGGCCTCCGCTTGAGCGCGACCGACCTCGCGCGCCTCCAGGAGCGAACCGAAGGCTGGGCGGCGGGCTTGTACCTGGCGGCGCTCTCGCTCGAGGGACGGAGCGACCCGCACGGCTTCATCCGAGAGTTCGCGGGCGACGACCGCCACCTGGTGGACTACCTCGGCGCGGAAGTGATCGATCGGCAGCCCGAGCGCATTCGGGCGTTTCTGCTGCGGACGTCGGTCCTCGACCGCCTGTGCGGTCCGCTCTGCGACGCCGTCACGGGCGAGGAGGGCTCGACGGCGCTCCTGGAGGAGATCGAGCGCTCGAATCTGTTCCTCGTTCCGCTCGACACGAAGCGCGAGTGGTACCGCTACCACCGCCTCTTTCGAGAGCTCCTCCGCTACGAGCTCCAGCGGACCGACCCGGAGCTCGTCCGCGCGCTGCACGGCCGCGCGCTGCGTTGGTATCGGGACGAGGGCGCCGTACCCGAGGCGATCGAGCACGCGGC
>JALZFG010000139.1 GCA_030861645.1 Actinomycetota bacterium | reverse complement strand
GGCGAACGCCGATGCCGCCGGAGCCGCCGGCGACGAGCGCGACGCGGCCGTCGAGCTGAAAGCGGTCGAGCTCCGACGTCATGCGGCTGCCCGCTCAATCGCCTCGACGATCTTCGCATAGCAGCCGCACCGGCACAGGTTTCCCGACATCGCCAGCTTGATCTCCTCGCGCGTCGGGTGAGGGTTCTCCTCGAGCAGGCACTTCGCCATCAGGATCATTCCGGGCGTGCAGTAGCCGCACTGGAACGCGTGGGCGTCGAGGAAGGCGAGTTGAACGCGGTCTACTCCTCCAAGTCCCTCGACCGTGGTGATCGCCCGCCCGTCGGCAAGCGGGGCGAGCAGCAGGCACGTCGACATCGGCCGGCCGTCGACGAGCGCCGTACACGACCCGCAGACGCCGACGCCGCACGTCAGCCGGATGCTCGTCACGGCGAGATGACGACGGAGCACCTCGAGCAACGTCTCGTCCGGCCGCGCCTCGATCTCGACGGGCTCGGCGTTCACCGTGAAGCGCACCCTCACGCGGGGACCTCGGCTGGCGGGGCGACAGCAGTCCGAGCGTCAAGGGCATGCAGGACCGCCTCGGCAGTGATCGGGAGCTCCGTCACCTCGACGTCGAGCGAGGCGAGAGCGTTCCCGATCGCGGCGGGAACGGGGGGGAGGGCCGTCTCGCCGAGTCCATGGACATCGGCCCCGTCGCGCTCGATCAGGTCGTGGGTGAAGTCAGGCACGTCGATGAACGAGGGGATCTCGTAGTCGGAGAGGTTCGCATTGGTCACCTGGCCGTCGTCGAAGGCGATCGCC
The DNA here is from genome assembly GCA_030861645.1 of Actinomycetota bacterium. Classification (GTDB taxonomy): domain Bacteria; phylum Actinomycetota; class Thermoleophilia; order Gaiellales; family Gaiellaceae; genus JALZFG01. Next base: position 2,034 of record JALZFG010000139.1, on the reverse strand, counting down.
TCGTACAAAGCCGTGCCGAGGCCCATGATCATCGCGCCCTCGTTCTGAAGCTCCGCGCCTGGCCGGTTGACGACTCTCCCGGCATAGACGGAGGCGTGGAGACGCACGACCTCAACCTTGCCCGTCTCCTCGTCGATCTGTACCTCTGCTGAGGCAGCACCTTGGTGCCAGTGCGATGAAGCGACGCCCTGCCCCGAGTCCGGGTCGAGCCCTCCGGGAATCTCGACCTCTCCGTAGCCACGCCTTCCGTTCGCGTGGAGATCGCGCACGGCCTCGACGAGGGCTCGTCCCATGACGTAGGTCGAGCGGCTCGAGGTCGTTCGGGTGTCGTAGGGAACGACATCGGTGTCGGGGTCGGGAAAGCGGATCCGAGAAAGGTCGACGCCGAGGAGCTCGGCCGCTTCGAGCGAGATCGCGCGGCGCGCGCCTTGGCCCATTTCGACGGTTGCGCAGCGGACGAGATAGGTGCCGTCGTCTTGCGCCTCGATCGCGATCGCCGCGCGGCTCGGCGTCTGCGTGCCCTTGAGGATGGCGCAGATGCCCTTGCCGCGTCGCCCCTCTCCCCACCGAACCGCGTTCGCCGCCGCCCGCAAACACTCCTCGAAATGAACGTCGTGCATCGCCTCTCCGGTGCAGTATCGGTCGCCATCGCGAAGCACGTTCTTGAGCCGAAGCTCGAGCGGATCCATGCCTAGGCGCGCGGCCAAGAGGTCGATCGCTCGCTCCGACGCCCACGCCGACTGCATCTGTCCGTAGCCGCGGAATGCGCCGTTCGGCGGAAGGTTCGTGTAGACGCAGTAGGCGTCGACCGAGACGTGCGGGATTCGGTAGGGGCCCGGGACGGCAAACCCCATCTTCTGAGCGACGCCGGGACCGCAGTCCGCATAGGCACCGGTGTCCGCCCAGCACTCGACCTGCTTGGCGACGAGCGTGCCGTCGTGACGGGCGCCGAGTTTCACCCTTAGGACGGCGGGATGACGGTTCAGCGTCAGCCACTCCTCGGCGCGCGTCAACACGCATTTCACGGGACGGCCCGCCTTCCGAGCGAGGGCGGCGACGATCGGCTCGAGGCGGACGAACGTCTTCGCTCCGAAGGCGCCGCCCATCGGTGGGCAAACGATCCGGATCCGGTCCCGCTCGAGGCCGAAGAGGCCGGCGAGGTCGGTCCGCAGGTTGAAGGGTGTTTGCGTGCCGGTCCAAACCTCCAAGCGCTCCCCGTCCCAGCGTGCGAGGGTGGCATGTGGCTCCATCGGAACGTGCTGAGCAGCGCGGGCGCGGTACGTCTGGTCCACGGTCACGTCCGCTTCTTCGAAGCCGCGGTCAGCGTCGCCGTGGCGGATGCGAAAGCGATGGCAGACGTTCGTGCCGGGGATCGGACGCATTTCGAAGTACGCGGCTTCGCTCTCGGAGACGGCGTGCGCATCGTGGACGAGCACGGCTCCTGGCCGGGCGGCCTCGACGGGATCGTCGACCGTGGCGAGCTCCTCGTAGTCGACCTCGATCAGGGAGAGCGCCTCGTCGGCCTCACGCGCCGTCTCGGCGGCGACGGCGGCGACGGGGTCGCCAGCAAAGCGAGCCCGGTCGAGCGCGAGAACCGTTTGGTCCTTGATCTGCGGCCCGTAGCGCGGAAGCGCGCGGACGTCGTCTGGAGTGAGAACGACGACGTGCTCCGGGACGGCTGAAGCATCGACGCGCAGGATGCGCGCGTGCGGATAGGGAGAGCGGAGGATCCGTGCGTGGAGCGTCCCGGGGAGCTCGAAGTCCTCGGCGTAGCGGACGGCGCCGGAGACGCGGGGATCGCTCACGACGCCCAGAGGTCCTCGAGCGCGCGGCGCACCTCGACTGCGATGACGCGGCGACGATACTCCGAGGAGCCCCGCACATCTGCGAGCGGGTCGATCGCGTCCGAGTAGCGCTGGCCGAGCTCGACGGCGAGCTCGCGCGTCCGTTGCTCACCGTCCGCGAGCGCGCAGATGTCGGGGAACCATTGAGGGCGGTCCGAGACTGCTCCGACGACGATCCGCAGCTCGCCGT
>JALZFG010000096.1 GCA_030861645.1 Actinomycetota bacterium | reverse complement strand
ATCGTCGCCGAACAGCGTGCGCGAGACGTCGTGGCCGGTTCGCGGGACGCCGCCCAGCGCGGCGGCGGTCTCCTCGAGCCGGCCGTCGTGATGCGCGAGGATCGCCCGCGCTCGTGAGGGCGGGTCGCGAATCGGCTCGCCGTGACCGGGGAGCGCGAGCCGCGGCGCGAGCGCGATCGTCCGCTCGAGCGAGATGACGTAGTCACCGAGCGGATCCGGGTGCTGCTCGGGATAGAGACCAACCGCGGGAGTGATGTCCGGAAGCAGGTGATCGCCCGCCACGAGCACGCCCTCGCGCGTGAGGCAGAGGTGGCCGTCGGCGTGACCGGGAGCCTCGATCACCTCCCAGCCCGCGAGGCGATCCCCCTCGCGGAGGAGCGCGGGCTCGCGCGCGAAGCGGATCAGCGGCCGCAGGAACTCGTCTCGAGCGCGAAGCTCCTCCGTCTCGGCGGGGGGAACGCCGTTGCGGCGAAACCACGCAGCGATGCGGGCGGGCCAATCGTCGCTCCCCCACACGCGCGCGCACTGCGCGTAATCGAGCTCCCCCTCGTACACGCCCGCACCGGTCAGCGTGCGGGCCGGCTCGGCTCCGCCGACGTGGTCGGGATGGAAGTGCGTCACGACGATGCGGACGACCGGCGCCTCGAGCGCGGCGAGCTCCCGCTCGAGCAGCGCCGCGACCTCGGGAAGCCCGAGGCCGCTATCGACGAGCGTCCAGCCGTCGGCGCCGGCGAGCAGATAGCAGTGCACGTGCCACGGCGCAACGGGAAGCGGCAGCGTCAGCCGCCGGATGCCGTCTGCGATCTCGTCCACCGCACCATTCAACAGCCTTCACTGGCGTCCTGACGCCAACCCTCGACCAGCCTCGACGGGGTCTGACCCCAACCCTCGACCGGGTCCGGCGGGACGTGACCCGAACCGACACGGGGCAGAACGTACGTTCTATACTGGCGGTCAAATGCGGGTCGAGTACCGCGAGGAGCCCTGCAAGGTCGCGATCAATCGCGTCCGCGGGATGCCGTTCACGTGGTCGCTCAACCCGTATATGGGCTGCGCGCACCGGTGCACCTTCTGCTACGTGCGCGCGTTCGAGCTTCGCGCTGACCGGCCGCCCGACGAGCGGTACGGGCGGTCGATCCGCGTGAAGGTGAACGTCGTCGACGTCCTGCGGCGCGAGCTGGCCCGGCCGGGCTGGAAGCACGAGGGCGTCGCGATCGGCGCCGCGACGGACCCGTACCAGCCCGCCGAGGGCCGCTACCGCCTGACGCGCGGCTGCCTGGAGACGCTCGCGGACGCCCGCAACCCCTTCAGCCTGATCACGCGCGGGCCGATGATCGTGCGCGATCTCGACGTCCTCGAGCACGCGGCGCGGCGAGCGGAGGTGTCGGTGAACTTCTCGATTCCCACGCTCGACGACGAGGTCTGGAGGAAGACGGAGCCCGAGACCGCCCACCCGAGGCAGCGGCTGCGCGCGCTCAAGCAGCTGGTCGCGGCGGGCATCAAGGCCGGGGTCGGGATGGCGCCGATTCTTCCCGGGATCTCCGACCGGCCGGAGCAGCTCGCCGAGGTCGTCAGGGCCGCGCGCGACGCGGGGGCGACGCACGTCTGGACGAACCTCCTGTTCCTGCGACCGGGAACGCGCGAGCACTTCCTCGAGCACCTCGCGCGCGACTGGCCCGAGCAGCTCGAGCTGTACGAGCGCCTGTACGCGGGCCGCGCGTACCTCCGCGGAGAGGACGGAAGGGCTGTCCGCACGACGGTCGACGAGCTGCGGCGCCGCTACGGGGTCGGCGACCGCCGCACCGTCGCGCTCGAGCCGCCGCGAGAGCCGCAGCAGCTCGCGCTCGGGGTCTAGGATTCGCGGCCGGTGGGCGAGCGGGCGGGCGAGATGAGCTACCTTCTCTTCGTCTGGAAGCCGAGCGGCTACGAGCTTCGAGAGCGGCAGGGCGAGGTGCCGGGAGTCGGCGCCGAGGTCGAGGACGGCGAGACCCGCCTGCGCGTGAGCAAGGTCGGTCCCTCTCCGCTTCCGGGCGACACGCGCCCCTGCGCGTACACCAACGCCGTACGCTGACCGTCGAGGAGCTCGGCGCGCGGCTCACGGCGCGCGCGCCGCCTCCTCGGCAGCGGCGAGCCCGAGGACGAGTGCCGCCGCGAGGCCACTGGCGTACCCGCCGGAAGCGATGCCGCCGACATCGGCGCCACACGCGTAAAGGCCGTCGAGGGCCGTCCCGTCCTCGCGCAGAACGCGTGCGCGGTCGTCGACGCGGATGCCGCCGATGGTGTGCGTGATCGCGGCCGCAACGTGGACGGCGCAGCGATAGGCGAAAGGAAGCTCGAACGGCAGCTCCCCGGGCCGGAGCACGGTTGCCCCCGTCGCGCGCGCAGCGTCGATCATCTCGGCGACGGTGCGCTCGCGGACGCGCACCGCGAGCGCGGCGTCGTCGACGAGGTACCAGGCTCGGGCGCCGGGACGGCGCGCGATAGCCTGAACGAGGTCGACCTCCGACCACGAGACCGGCTCGTGGACGAACTGCTCACCCGCGTCGTCGACGACGAGCGCGTGGCGCCCGTACAGCTGGGCGAGCGCGACGAAGCGGTCCTCCGTCACGACCGCCGGCGGTGCCGGCATCGCGCGGCCGTAGAACTCGTCCAGACCGTCGGACAGCGCGCCGCCCCGCTCCAGCGCGACTGTGAGCGCGTCGCCTGCGCTCCACCGGTTCGCGCGCAGAAGGAGGTCGCCCGCCGGACGGATGAACCGGTGCACGAGCTCCTTCGAGCCCTGGAAGCCTCCGGTGGCAAGCACGATCGGCGGCCCGTCGCTGCCGGGGACCGGCGTCTGCATCCGGAGCTGCCCCGCCGCGCGCACGAGACCTTCGCCTGCCGGCTCAGGCGGAGTTGACGCGAGCGGGCTGTTGGGGCGGATGCCGCCCGCGGCGCGCACGAGGACCTCTGTCAGCCCGCGCGGGTCGAAGCGGACGCCCGTCGTCCGCGGATTCCCGGTCTCGCGCGCGACGACCGGGGCCCCGAGCGATTCCAGCCAGGCGAGCCCGTCGTCGAGGCGCTCCCAGACGAGGCGCTGAAGGGCCGGGTTCCCCCGCGGACACTCAGCACGAAAGTCCTCGAAGGTGCGGTGGCGCCAGACGACGCAGCTCGAGAGGAGCATGGAGCCGCCGGGCCGCGTCCCCTTCTCGAGAACGACAACGTCGAGGCCGAGCTGTCGGGCGCGCGCGGCCGCGCAGAGCCCCGCCATCCCAGCACCCGCAATCGTGAGTCGGCCTCGGGGCACGGGCCGGCCTTGTCAGCGCCTCAACCCGTCGCGTGAAGTGCGGAGCACGTCACGCGAGAGAGAAGCTCGGCTTGTGCTCGACGTACTCGATCTTCACGCGCTCAGGCCCCCAGACGAACACGGCAAGCGTGTTCGGCGCATCGACGAAGTCCGCCACCTCGATCCCCGAGCGCTCCGCCTCCGAGCGGTGCTCCTCGGCGGAGTCCACCAACACGGCGAGGTGGTTGAGAAG
>JALZFG010000015.1 GCA_030861645.1 Actinomycetota bacterium | reverse complement strand
CGGCGGACCTTCGTCGCCTGATCGCGCTCGTGCGCGCCGGCGAGCCGCTCCTGCTGTTTCCTGAGGGGCGCCCGTCCGCGGACGGGACGATCGGGCCGCTCCGGCGCGGGCTCGATCTCCTCGTCCGCCGTGGAAAGCCGAAGCTCCTCCTCCCGCTTGCGATCGCATACGACCCGCTGACGGCGGGAAGAACGCTTGCCTACCTCTCCGTCGGCGAGCCCTTCGCGCCTCCTAGCGTGAGCATCGACAGCGTCATCCTCGAGGCGCTGCGACGGACGATGCCGCTCACGTGCGCGCAGGTCGTCTCCCACTCGCTCCTTCAGGCGGTCGAGCGGGGCGTCGAAACGGTGACGGCGGGGGCGCTCGAGGCAGACGTGGCGGGCGCCGCGGCTCGAGCCAAGGCCGAGAGGCGGACGTGCGATCCGCGGCTCGCCGCCGTCGCGCCCCGGCGACGCCGCCTCTCGGAGTGCCTCGCCGCGCTCGTCGCTCTCGGGCTCGTGAGGACGAGCGACGGCCGAGCCCTCGTCCTCGATCGCCGCCGGCTCGAGACGGATCCGCACGTCCGCCGCGCGGCGCGCGAGTACGCGAGCGCGCGGGAAGGTTTGGGTGAGTAGGCGGCGGGACATCGCCTAGCCGATGCCGAAGCGTCCGCCCGATCCCCTGCGAGCGAGCGAGGTAGCCGGCGGGCGGCGTGCGAGCCTCGCGCTCGCGGTCGTGCTCGCGGTCGTCGCAGCGCTCGTGATCCTGATCGTCGTGCTCGCCGTACGCTGAGCGTCTTACGCGCGCCGCGGTTATCGTCGGTCGTGTGGAGGCCGAGGTCGCGCGCTCGCCCGAGACGCTCGAGCTCGTCGCTTCCTGTCGTGCGCGACCGCGGTCGGAGTCGACGGTTCGTTGGGTGACGAGGCATTCGAGGACACGGCTCACTCTCTGAAGTCCTGACGGGGATCGGGCTCGTCGACCACCACGCGCACGCCGTCCTGCGCGAGCACCCCAGGAGCCTCGACGAGTTCCGCGGCCTCTTCTCGGAGGCTACCGACGCGCGTCAGTGGCCCCACGTCGCGACGATGGTCTCGTACCGGCGGGCGATCGCGGAGCTGGCCGATCACCTGGGATGTGCGGCGACGGAAGCGGCTGTCTTCGAGCGCCGGCTCGCGTCCCCTCCCGACGAGTACGCCAGCGCGCTCCTCCGCGCGACCGGCACCGAGTGGCTCCTGCTCGACGACGGCTTTCCGCCTCCCGACGTCGCGCACGGGCGCGAGCGCATGGCAGAGCTCGCGGGATGCCCTTCGCTGCCGGTGCTGAGGATCGAACGTGTCGACGAGGAGGCGCTAACGGCGACGGGGGAGCTGGGCGAGGTGCGCGACCGCGTCCGGGCGGAGGTGGCTGGAGCGCGCGCGAGTGGGCATGCCGCGCTCAAGACGATCGCCGCGTACCGGACGGGGCTCGACGTGCGGCTTCCGAGCGTCGAGGAGGCGCAGAGCGCGCTCAACGCGGGCGCGAGGATGAACGCGAAGCCTCTCGTCGATCTCCTGCTGTGGGACGCGCTCGAGGCGAACGCGCCGGACCCCTTGCCCGTTCAGGTGCACACGGGTTTCGGCGACTCAGACCTGTTGCTGCCCGCCTCCGATCCAGCTCACCTGAAAGTGGTGATCGAGGCGTTTCCCGACACGCCGTTCGTCCTCCTCCACGCGTACCCGTACGTCCGGGAGGCGGGCTGGCTCGCCCACGTGTACGCGAACGTCTTCTTCGACCTCTCGCTCACCATTCCGCACGTGGCGCGCCCGGCGGAAGCGGTCCGCGACGCGCTGGAACTCGCGCCGGTCTCGAAGCTCCTGTACGCCTCCGACGCGGCGCGAGCGCCCGAGCTCTACTTCCTCGCCGCGCGCCGCTGGCGCGGCGCGCTCGCCACGGTGTTACCGGAGTCGCTCCCGCCGGGCGAGGCGGAGCACGCGGCACGCGCGATCCTGCGCGAGAACGCGCTCGAGCTCTACCGGCTCGCGTAGACGTAACGCGAGGCCGATTCCTTAGCCGCAGCACCCCTCCTTGAACCTGCAGGCGGCGCACTGCCACGAGGAGTGAACCCACACCATCGAAGCGCCGCAGCGGGGACATGCCGGCGGGTTCACCGCCCGACGGGCACGGGGGATCGCTGCTCTCAGCACCCTCACGGCCCGAGTATGGTCGCTGTCGCGGACGGGCGGTGCGAGACTGCTTCCGTGCTGGCGATGCTGCTCGACGCGCCGCGGGCCCCGCTTCGCGCGGCCGACGCCGCCACGCCAGTACCGACACGCGGACAAGTGCTCGTGCGCGTCCGCGCCTGCGGCGTCTGCCGCACCGACCTCCACATTCTCGACGGCGAGCTCGACGACCCGAAGCTGCCGCTCGTGCCGGGCCACCAGGTCGTCGGCGAGGCGGAGGA
>JALZFG010000506.1 GCA_030861645.1 Actinomycetota bacterium | reverse complement strand
CTGACCGGCGACCGCGGCTTCGTCGGCACGGTCGACTACGTCCCGCCGGAGCAGATCCAGGGCGAGCGGATCGACGGCCGCGCCGACGTCTACTCGCTCGCTTGCGTCCTCTACGAGTGCCTCTCCGGTGCACGCCCGTTCGACCGCGAGAGCGAGCTCGCGGTCGTCTTTGCGCACCTGAACGAGCCGCCGCCCAGCGTCACGGATCTCCGCCCGGAGTTCCCGGACGCCCTCGACGGCGTCTTCCACACTGCTCTCGCGAAGTCGCCCGACGAGCGCTACTCCACGTGCCGGGAGCTCGTCGACGCGGCGCGCGCCGCCCTGCGCGGGAAGGTCTTTAGGCGCCGGAGGCTGCGGCGACGCCGGATCCTGCTCGCGGCTGCCGCAATGCTTGCCGCGGGAGGCGCAACGGCCGGCGGCGTGCTGGCGACGCGACCCGATTCAGCCTCTCCGGCAGGGACGTCGATCACGCAGACGTCGATCGCGGGTGCCAGGATCGGAGTTCCTGCGAAGGCGTACAAGGAGCGCTTCGGCCCCTACCGCACTTACACGCTCACGGAGTTCCCCAGGCTGCACTTCAGGGGCCTCGCCTTCCAACAACCCCAGGTCGCTGTTCACTTCCCGCCCCGCTCGAAGAAAGCGAGCATCATCACCACGTGGAATAGGGATTACCGGACGGCGGACGGGATCGGCCCCTGCTCGGCTCTGGACGAGATGAAGGAGACCTACGGCGAAAGGGTCATCCCGACGCGGGCGGGCACGTCACCCGACGGTAAGACGGTGTGGTCCTGGGGCTTGGGCAGGAACTTGTTGTTCGCGACGCAGGATCACGAGACCGTTGCGGTCGTCGCGCTCTACGAGGGATCTGGAGTTCGAAGGCCCGGTGTGACGCCTACGGCGCTCGCGAACTACATCGCGGCCGTCGAGACGGCCTGCAAGTAGCGGGCGTCGACCGTCCAGCCAGCCCCCAGGGGGGACGGTAGCGCGGTCGGCGCGACCGCCGCGGGGGCGGCGCCGCCAGTCGTCAACGGCCACGACCATTTCGTCAGCGAGCCCTACCCGGACGAGTGGTGCGGGATCGAGGGCACGTCGGTCGACACGGTCGTCGCCCACTTCGTGGAGCGCGAGGACGGGTCGTCGCTGGAAGCGATCAACGTGACGACCGTCTTCACCGCGAGCGAGAGCGGGAAGTCGCTGCTCATCCGGCAGACGGGGGCGCGCAGGTCGAGCGCTCCGATCGACAACGGGGACGGCACGTACTCGGTGATCGTCTCGAACAGCGGCCAGTCGCCCGGGTTCAAGCTCGTCCAGGGACCGGTGCTCGCGCTCGACGTCGGGCTCGCCCAGTTCCGGCTGACGTTCGACGCCGAGACGGGCGAGTGGCTCGGCTTCGAGCGTGGGTTCGAGGTCCTGAAGGAGGCCGGCCAGCGTGCGGTGCTTGACTGTGACGCGGTGATCGCGGCGCTGGCGTAACGGTCACGGGGAACGCGGGCATCCGGTTCGGGGGACGTGGGAGTGCGAGGACCTCGCGCTCCCACGACCGCTGGACTCCGGCGGACGGTAGCCGCTCGGTAGCCCCTCGATAGCTGGTCGGCGGAGGATGGTCACACGTACGCGCGCGGCACAAACGCCGCGCCTCACGGCTGGAAGGAGGCCCGATGGCACGACGCACGCTTCTGGTGGCCCTGGCCGCAAGCGCGGCCGTAGTTTCGAGCGGATTCGCGGCGGGAAGTCCGAAGGAGCTCCCCAAGCTGGCGACGCGATCCCCCAGTCACAACGTCGTCCCACGCGGCGACAACCCGCGGCCGCTGCGAGTAGGAACCTACAAGGCGCGCCTGTTTCCCCTCCCGCTGCGCGTCAGTGTCCCAACGGGCTGGCTGGGCGGACAGGGGCGGTCGAGACAAGGGCGAGGGCTCACGAAACCCAGCGGCACCTACGGCTGGATCGTCCTGTGCCAGGGCTCCTCGACGAGGACGCGCGGCGCGGTCACGGTCGTCACCGGATACGGGCGGACTCCGTCGCTCGCGGCGGTCGTCCGCAGCTTGCGCACCCGGGGACGCGGGGCCACGTACGAGGCCACGACGCCCGTCAAGGTCGCCGGCTACTCCGGAAGCCAGTTCGACGGCCGCGTGGACGGCCGAAGTCACGTCTTCGTTCCCTTCAGCCCCAGGCTGCGCGAGGCGGTTTTCTACCCGGACGCGTTCGCGTTCGACAGAGGCGAGGTCTTCCGCATCATTGCGCTCAACGTCAGAGGAAAGACCGTCGTCATCTTCATCGAGAACGCAGCCCTTCCCCCGGACCAGTTCCCGAGCTTTGTCACCGCGGCGAACCAGATTCTCGCTTCGCTCCGCTTCCCGGCCTCCCGACGCCGAGCATCGGTAGCCGCTTGATAGTCCGTGGGTAGCGGCTTGCCGGACGATCGCGATCGGCATCGATGTAGATAGGCGAGCACGGACGCCACCATGCCGAGCCGTCCTCGAGCCTGGACAGGGCGGCTAGCCGGCTCGTGTCGTGACGCAGGTCGCGGCCGGCACGCGCGTCCCGAGGGGACATCTTGCGCCGCCGAACGGGCGCTGGGCGCTTCTGTGATGGACGCAGAAACCATCATGCGCGAAGAGTGGTGGCCCTACTCTTTAAGCTCAGCGACATTGCGGCGTCGCTCGAACGGATCGAGATGCTTCTGCGAGGCGAAGATGAAGAAGAAGAAGACGAAAGCCGAGTTGACGCCGAGCGTCGACAAGCACGCGCAAATACCGAACGACTCCGGCAGCTTGCGGAGCAAGGCCTCGCGGACCTCGAACGGTCGCGAAGAAAGCCAATCCGGCGCCCTACTCAAACGCGGACTGGCTGCGCCAGCTAGCAGAGAAGGCGCAAGCGGAGCTCGACAGACGTAAGCAGCAGGGCGCGTAGGCCTTCTTTACCCGTAGCGCCTCTCCACCGCCCCGTTAGGCGACGATAAGCGCGAGCGCCTCGGCCGCTTTGCGTTGCCGCTCGTCGAAGGTGAAGAACGTGACCGGTTCGCGAATGCGCTCGGCAGCCGCGAGGTGAATCGCATCAAGGGTCCGAACACGGTGGGCGCAGCCGATCTCGACGGCCCGAGCGAGACAGAGCTCGTCGGCCGGAACGACGAAGAAGCGCTGCCAGTCCGCGTCGGCGGCGGGGGCGAGCCTCGACAGCGTCCGCTCATCGAAGGCGAGGTGGCAAAGGGTGACGTGGACCTCGGCGAGACACAGCGCCGACGCGCACCACGTGGTGTCGCGAGCCATCAGCTCGACCACCTGAGGGCTGCCATCCTCCACCACGTAGCGCTTGATGAGCGCCGACGCGTCGAGGAAGAGCATCAGCGGTCGCGGTGCTCGCGGAGGATCTCCGTGGAGGTCAGTCCCGGTGGGGCAGCTGCAGGCGCGGCCTGCGCCGGCGGCGCCGTCGTACGCGGCCGGCGGACGAGCCCCGCGGCGACGAGATCGTCGAGCGACGCCGCCTCCGCGCCGGCGTTGAGCGGTCCGAGCTGGGCGGCCGGAACGCCGTTGACAGTGATCACGATCCGCTCTCCTGCCATAGCGCGGCGAACTGCACGGCTCGCGTTGTTCCGTAGCTCCCGAATCCCGATCCGGTCCACGCAGCTCACTGTAGCACGCGTGTACACACTTCGCGAAGTACGCGCGGCACGTGGCGAGGGGGCGGCGGCCCTCCTCGGCGAGGCGCTCGAAGCGGTGGAGGTCGAGCTCCCCGACCCGGCCGGGGCAGGTAGCCGCTCGGATGCGTCGCGAGCGCGTCGTCCGACAGGTCGCCCGCGCGAAGGGCCTAGCGAATGCGCGAGACGCAAGCGAAGAAGAGGGTCGTTGAAACGCAGGCACGGAATCAGGGGAAGTCGCCTTGATAACGCTGCGAGTTGTTGCCACCATCGGCACATGCGTCCGACGGAGCTCACCGGCACCGTCATCGCGGGCTTTCGTGTCGAGTCGCTCATCGGTGAGGGGGCGATGGGCGCCGTCCACCTCGCCGAGGATGCTGACGGCAACCCCGTCGCGCTGAAGCTGCTCAGCGCCGAGCTGGCGCGGGACGAGCGCTTCCGCCGCCGCTTCCTGCGCGAGACCGAGGTCGCCGCGAGCCTCGACCACCCGCACATCGTCCCGACGCTTGCCTCCGGCGAGGAGGACGGACGGCTCTACCTGGCGATGGCCTACGTCGAGGGCTACGACCTGCGCGAGCTGCGGCGGGAAGGCCGGCTCGAGCCCGAGCGCGCGCTTCGCCTGCTCGCGCAGGTGGCCGACGCGCTCGATGCCGCGCACGCGGCCGGGCTCGTCCATCGCGACGTGAAGCCGGGCAACGTCCTCGTCGCCGGCGAGGCCGAGGACGAGCGGGCCTTCGTCTGCGACTTCGGCCTCGCCCGCCACGTCTCCTCCGTTCGCAGCCTGACCGGCGACCGCGGCTTCGTCGGCACGGTCGACTACGTCCCGCCCGAGCAGATCCAGGGCGAGCGGATCGACGGCCGGGCCGACGTCTACTCGCTCGGCTGCGTCCTCTACGAGTGCCTCGCTGGCGCCCGCCCCTTCGACCGCGAGAGCGAGCTCGCGGTCGTCTTCGCGCACCTGAACGAGCCACCGCCGCGCGTCACGGATCGCCGCCCGGAGTTGCCGGACGCCCTCGACGGCGTCTTCCACACTGCTCTCGCGAAGTCGCCCGACGAGCGCTACTC
>JALZFG010000503.1 GCA_030861645.1 Actinomycetota bacterium | reverse complement strand
AAGTAGCGGCGCTCGTCGCGATGAACACCGCGTGACGCGCGTTGGGAGCCGATAGAAGAAGAACGAGCCGCGCGAGCAGCAGCCAGTCATGCGGAACGTCGTCCGCAACGCTCGCCAAACGGGCGCGGCCGCGGCGAGCACGAGAAGGCAATGGGTGCCGTCGGCGACTATCGTCGTCACGACTGCGATGCGTTCTCCTCCCACCACAATGCAAGGCCCCTGTAACCAGCCGCCACCGCTCGAGGGGTGCAACCTCTTCCTCGAGAACCGGCCGCTCGCTGCGGCGCTCGAGCAACAGGGTGCGGCGTGGGCGCGGGAGCGCGCGACAGCGCTCGGGGAATCGATCACGGGCGAGCCGCTCGAGTGGGGTCGCCTCGCGAACGAGAACCCGCCGCGGCTGCGGACGCACGACCGGTTCGGGGAGCGGATCGACGAGGTGGAGTTTCACCCCGCCTGGCATTCGCTGATGCGCATGAGCATCGAGCACGGCGTGCATGCCCTCTCCTGGCGCGAGCAGCGCGCGGGGGCGCACGTGGCGCGCGCCGCGCTCTTCTTCCTGATGGCACAGGTCGAGGCAGGACACGGCTGCCCGATCTCGATGACCCATGCCGCCGTCGCAGCGCTTCGCAACGAGCAGAAGCTCGCGGCCAAGTGGGAGCCGCTGCTGCTGTCACTCGCCTACGATCCGGGGCTGCGATCGCCCGCGGAAAAGCGGGGAATCCTCTGCGGGATGGCGATGACGGAGAAGCAGGGGGGCTCCGACGTTCGCGCGAATACGACGACCGCCGCGGCGCTCGGGGGCGGCGAGTACGCGCTGACCGGCCACAAGTGGTTCTGCTCGGCACCGATGTGCGATTCGTTCCTCGTGCTGGCCCAGGCTGAGGGCGGGCTCTCCTGCTTCCTGCTGCCGCGGGTGCTCGCAGACGGGACGCGCAACGGGTTTCGGATCCAGCGGCTCAAGGACAAGCTCGGCGACCGTTCGAACGCGTCGAGCGAGATCGAGCTCGATCGCGCCTGGGCGCTGCTCGTCGGCGAGGAGGGACGCGGTGTTTCGACGATCATCACGATGGTCAATCTGACGCGGCTCGACTGTGTGCTGGGGACGGCGGCCGCAATGCGCGCCGGCGTTGAGCAGGCGACGCACCACGCCGCGCATCGCTCCGCCTTCGGGAAGCTGCTCGCCGAGCAGCCCCTGATGCGCAACGTCCTCGCCGACCTCTGCGTCGAATCGGAGGCTGCGACGCTGACGGCGCTTCGGCTAGCGGGCGCCTACGACCGCGGCGAGACCGCGCTCGCGCGGATCGGCACGGCGGTGGCGAAGTACTGGGTCTGCAAGCGCGGCCCGGGGCATGCCGCCGACGCGCTCGAGTGCCTCGGCGGGAACGGCTACGTCGAAGAATCGGGGATGCCTCGGCTCTACCGCCAGCAGCCGCTGCAATCGATCTGGGAGGGGTCGGGAAACGTCGTCTGCCTCGACGTGCTGCGGGCGCTGCGACGGATGCCGGAAACGCGCGAGGCGTTCCTGGCGGAGTGTCGCGAGGCCGCGCCGGCGGAGCGGCGTCTTCGCGATTGGCTGCGCGCGCTCGAGCGCGAGCTGCGCGATCAGAGGGACGTGGAGAGCCGCGCGCGCAGACTCGTCGAGCGTATGGGGCTCGCGCTCCAGGCGTCGCTGTTGGTGAGGTACGGCGACGCCGCGGTCACAGACGCCTTCTGCGCCTCGCGGCTCACTCAGAACGGCGGCTTCGCCTACGGAACGCTGCCGCGCGGGGTGGACGCGGCGGCGATCGTCGAGCGGCACCGGCCGCGGCTTTGAGCGTCAGGAACCGCTGAGACGCTGAGCGCGGGTGCAGGCGGCGTTCGTGGCGAGCGCGGACCGTCAAGCGACGGGCTGGTCATCCTCGGCCGCGGGAGCATAAGCTCGTCACCTGTGCCCTGGTACTTCGCCGTCGCCGAGCGCGACCACGAGATCCAGAATCCGACGACCGCGGAGAAGATCCGCCTCCTCGGCCAGCGGCTCGATCTCGCCCCCGGCATGCACGTCCTGGACGTGGCGTCCGGACGCGGCGGGCCGGCGCTGATCTTGG
>JALZFG010000502.1 GCA_030861645.1 Actinomycetota bacterium | reverse complement strand
AGACGACCCTGGGCGGGGCCGCGGGCAGCTCGGCGAGCGTGCCGAGCCCGAAGACGTCGAGCGCGCGCCGCAGCAGCTGCTGCGCTCCGCTGCTCGCCCAGTCGTGCATGACGGCAAGCGCCTCTGGGGTGTTGAAGTCGTCGTCGAGCGACGACGCGAATCGCTCCCAGCCGTCGTGCCCGTCCACGCGCGCGGGGAGCCGGAAGGCGTTCTGGAGCGTCTCCGCCTGGGCGCGCGCCTGCGCCATCGTCTCGTCGGAGAAGTCGATCGGCTTCCGCCAGTGGCCGCCGAGGAAGAAGACGAGGAGCGCTTCCCGGCCCCACGTGTCGAGGACGTTTCGCAGCGTCGCGACGTTGCCCAGCGACTTCGACATCTTTGCCTCATCGATCTCGAGCATCCCGTTGTGCAACCAGATCCGGGCAAACTCGCGGCCCGCCGCGCGCGACTGGGCGAGCTCGTTCTCGTGATGCGGAAACCGGAGGTCGTTGCCGCCGCCGTGAATCTCGAAGCTCGGGCCGAGGTACTTCTCCGCCATCGCCGAGCATTCGATGTGCCAGCCCGGGCGCCCCGGCCCCCAAGGGGAATCCCACGCCGCGTCCTCGTGCGGCTTCTGCCCCTTCCAGAGCGCGAAATCGCGCTGATCCTCCTTCAGGAGACTTGGCTCCTGCGCCACCATCTCCTCGAGCCGAGCGCCCGACAGCCGACCGTACTCCGGGAAGCGCGAGACGCGGAAGTAGACGTCGCCGTCGGCGACGTACGCGAAGCCGGCCCCGAGCAGCTCCTCCACGAGCGCGATGATCTCGGGGATCGTCTCGCTCGCCAACGGCTCGACGTCGGGCCGCCCCAGCCCGAGGTCGTTCGTGTCCTCGAAGAACCACTCGGTCGCCTCCGCGGCGAGAGCACGGCTGCCGATCCCGCGCGCGGCCGACGCCTCGTAGACGCGGTCGTCGACGTCGGTGATGTTGTGGACGAGCTTGACGCGGTAGCCGTTCTGCTCGAGCCAGCGCTTGAGCCACAGGCTGAGCGTGAACGGGCGCGCGTTGCCGACGTGAATCCGCTGGTACACCGTCGAGCCGCAGACGTACATCCGAATCAGCCCCGGCGCCGGCGGGAGCTCCTCTTGACGGCGCGTCAGCGAGTTGTAGATGCGCATCGCCATCGCTCGTTCGAATCTTGCCGGCGCCGGCGGAGCAGACCGAAGCTCCCGGCGCGGATCGCTAGAGCGCGGCGTCGATCCTCCGCAGGACCTCGTCGCGCGGCAGGGCGAGAATCACCGTCCAAAGCTCGGGACCGCGATCGCGCCCGGTGAGCGCGAGCCGCAAGGCGCGCAGGTCCCCTCCGACCGCCTTCAGCTCGCGGACGAGCGCCCGGGCTCCCTCCGCGTCGAGCGTTCCGTTCGCGAGCGCTCGCAGCTCGCGAAAGCGCTCGAGCGTCGCGCGCGCGGCGTCCGGCAGCTCCACCCGCTCCGGAGCGAGGAGCAAGCGCACCGTTTCCCGAGCCTCGTTCAGGTCGCGCGCGCCATGAAGCGCGGGGACGAGCGCGAGCGGCGCGCCGGTGCGGGCGGCAAGCTCCGCGTCCGGCATCGCCGCGATCGCCTCGACGGCCAGCCGGCGCATGCGCGCCAGGTCGAGGTGGACGTCGCCGCGCGGAATGCCGAGCTCGTCGAGATACGCCCGCACCGCCTCGCCTGGAATCCCCGCGGCCCGAAGGTCGGCGAGGGTCGAGGCCGCGTCGCGCTTCGAGAGCTTGTGGCCGTCGGGCGCGAGGACGAGGCCGACGTGGATGTAGCGCGGCGGCGCTGTGCCGAGCGCCTCGGCGAGCGCGATGTGCAGCGGCGTGTTTGCCAGGTGATCCTTGCCGCGGATCACGTGGCTGATGCCGAGCTCGGCGTCGTCCACGACCGTCGCCAGGTGGTACGTGGGCCTCCCGTCAGCGCGCACGAGCGTCGGGCGACGCTCGCCGTCGAACCGGATCGCTCCCCGCTCCTCGAAGGCGGAGCCATCGGCGAGCAATCGCTCGGCCACGGCTCGGTAGGTGTCCACCCGCTCGCTCTGCCGCACGGGCCCCTCGTCGTAGCGGACGCCGAGCCAGTCGAGATCCTCGAGGATTCCCTCCTCGCTTGCCGCGCTCGAGCGCGCCGCGTCCGTGTCGTCGATGCGCAGCAGCATCACGCCGTCCCGCTCGTCCGCGAAGTTCCTGTTTGCGACGGCGATCAGCGCGCTTCCGACATGCAGCGATCCGGTCGGGCTCGGCGCGAATCGAACTCGGATCATCCTCGAGCCAATCTACACTCGCCGTTCGTGCGCGAGACCCGGCCCCGTGGCCGTTCTCTCCGGCACCGCCTCCCCGGGGAGCACAGCTACGGTCTCGTGCTCGTCCTCATCGTTGTGTGGTTGCTATTCGCGGCCGCCACTCCGGACGAACGCTGGTCGCGAGCCGTCCGCTTCCTGCTCGCCGGCGCGGCGGTTCCCCTTGCGTTCTGGACGTCGCAGGCACGGCGCCGCGTCGTGTACGCCGTCCTCGTCGTCGTCTCGGTCGGGGTCGTTGCCGGGATCACTGCGCTGTTCGTCCGCGAGAGCGAATCGTTCTTCGCCGTCAGCGGCGCGGTCGGGATCCTCTTCATCGGGGTCGTCCCGTTCACGATCGCCCGCGGAATCAGCCGGCAGCCCGAGGTCACCTTCCAGTCAATCTTCGGAGCCGCGTCCATCTACCTCCTGATCGGCATGCTCTTCGCGTTCCTGTACGACACCGTCTCACTCCTCGGACCCGACCGCTTCTTCGCGCAGCGGGCGAGCGCCGACGCGCAGGACTTCCTGTACTTCAGCTTCGTCACGCTGACGACGGTCGGCTACGGGGACCTGACCGCCGCCACCGACGTCGGGCGAACGTTCGCGGTCTTCGAAGCATTGCTCGGCCAGCTGTACCTCGTGACCGTCGTCGCCCTCATCATCGGGAGCCTCGCCGGTAGGCGCCGAGGCGGCGGCTGAGGTGGAGAGCGCGCTGCTCCGCTGGTTCGCCGAGCACGGCCGCGACCTGCCCTGGCGGCGAACGCGCGACCCCTACGCGATCCTCGTCGCCGAGGTGATGCTCCAGCAGACGCAGGTCGAGCGCGTCCTGGGCCGGTACCGGGCGTGGCTCGAGCGCTGGCCGACGATCGAGTCGTTGGCGGCTGCGCGCCCTGGTCACGTCATCCGCGAATGGCAGGGGCTCGGCTACAACCGGCGCGCGGTCAACCTCCACCGCTCGGCTCTGCACATCGCCGCCGAGGGGTGGCCGGCCGACCTCACCGAGCTGCCGGGCGTCGGGCGCTACACCGCGGACGCAATCGCGTGCTTCGCGTTCGCGCGCCCCGTCCTTCCCGTCGACACGAACGTGCGCCGAGTGCTCGAGCGGACGCGGATGTCGTTCGCGCCCCGCTGCGCGCAGGCGCTCATGGACCTGGGCGCGACGGTCTGCATCGCGCGCGTCCCGCGCTGCGCTGCGTGCCCGCTCGCCGCGAAGTGCCC
>JALZFG010000500.1 GCA_030861645.1 Actinomycetota bacterium | reverse complement strand
GCGACGCCGACGGCGACGCACTACGACCTCGTCCGGCGGGCGCTCAGCGCCGGCAAGCACGTCCTCGCGGAGAAGCCGCTCGCGCGGACGGTCGCCGAGACCGAGGAGCTGAGACGGCTCGCCCGCGAGCGCGGGCGGATGCTGATGGTCGGGCACGTCTTCCTCTTCAACCCGGGAATCGTGAAGCTGAAAGAGGAGATCGAGGCGGGCGCGGTCGGGGAGCCGCTCTTCCTCTCCGCCGTCAGGACGAACCTCGGCCCGATTAGGAGCGACGTCAACGCCGCCTACGACCTCGCCACCCACGACCTCTCGATCTTCAACTGGCTCGTGGGATGCGAGCCGGAGCGCGCGTCCGCGGCCGGCGCCTCGTTCCTGCAGCCGGGGGTCGAGGACGTGGTCTCGATCTCGCTCACCTACCCTCGGGGCATCTTCGCCACGATTCAGGCAAGCTGGCTCAACCCGAAGAAGGTGCGGCAGATCACGGTGGTCGGCCGGCTGGGGATGATGATCTGGGACGATCTCGAGCTGAGTAACCCGGTGCGCGTCTACGCCAAGCGGGCGGAGCCCGAGGCGGCGTATTCGGACTACGGCGGCTTCCTGCGGATCTCGATGTCGGACGGCGACGTCCGCTTCCCGGCCGTCGAGCTCGAGGAGCCGCTGCGCATGCAGGCGCGCCGCTTCCTCGCCGCTATCGCTGACGGCGCGCGCGAGGAGAGGGCGGACGCGGCGGAGGCTGTCAAGGTCGCGCGCTCCCTCGAGGCGATCGAGCGCTCCCTCAAGGCGGGGGGAACGCCGGTACCGGTCGGCGGAGGTGAGCGCTGAAGCGCGCGCCGGACAACGAGGCGCCGTACCGGCTGATCGACGACGTCGCGTTCGGCGAGGGCGTGGTCGTCTTCCCGTTCACGAACCTCTACGGCTGCCGGATCGGCGACAACACGCGCATCGGCCCGTTCGTGGAGATCCAGAGGGGCGCGGTCGTCGGCGCGAGCTGCAAGATCCAGAGCCACACGTTCATCTGCGACGGGGTGGAGATCGAGGACGAGGTCTTCATCGGGCACGGCGTCCTGTTCGTCAACGACAACTACCCGCGTGCGACGACCGAGCTCGGGGACGTACAGGGGGAGGGCGACTGGCAGTTGCTGCGGACGGTCGTCGAGCGGCGGGCGACGCTCGGCTCCGGCGCCGTCGTCCTGGGCGGGGTCCGGATCGGGGCCGGCGCGCTCGTCGGCGCCGGGGCGGTCGTGACGCGCGACGTCGGGCCCGGCGAGACGGTCGCCGGCGTACCCGCTCGGACGCTGCAGCCGGCGTAGCGAGTCGTGGTCTCCGGCGCGGACAACGAGGTGCCGTTCGTCGATCTCGGCGCGCAGTACGCCGCGATCGGCGACGAGCTCGACTCGGCGTGGCGCGAGGTCGCGCGGCAGAGCCAGTTCGTGCTCGGCCCGCCCGTCGCCGAGTTCGAGCGGGAGTTCGCGTCCTTCGTGGGCGCGGAGCACGGGGTCGGCGTCGCGAGCGGTCTCGACGCCCTTCGTCTGGCGCTCATGGCGCTCGGGCTCGGGCGCGGCGACGAGGTCATCCTGCCCGCGAACAGCTACATCGCGACCGCCCTTGCCGTCAGTCAGGTCGGCGCGACTCCCGTGCTCGTCGACTGCGACCCGGCGACGTACGGGATCGACCCGGCGCAGGTGGAAGCCGCGGTGACGTCGCGGACGCGTGCCATCCTCCCCGTCCACCTCACCGGGCAGGCGGTCGACCTGGGCCCGCTGCTCGACGTCGCCGGCGATCGCCTCTTCCTCGTCGAGGACGCCGCGCAGGCCCATGGAACGCTCTGGAAGGGGCGAGGGTGCGGGTCGATCGGAGCGGTGGGCTGCTTCAGCTTCTACCCGTCGAAGAACCTCGGCGCCTTCGGCGACGCTGGGATGGCGACGACGAGCGACCCGGAGCTCGCCGAGACGCTCCGACGCCTTCGCAACTACGGCGAGCGGCGTAAGTACGACCACGTGTGCAAGGGCGTGAACTCGCGCCTCGACGCGGTGCAGGCCGCGATCCTCACCGTCAAGCTGCGCCGGCTGCCTGACTGGAACGCGGCTCGGCGACGGCACGCCGACGAGTACCTGGCGCTGCTCGACGGCGTGGGCGATCTCGTCACGCAGACGCGGGCCGCCTACTCGACCCACGTCTACCACCTCTTCGTCGTCGAGAGCGAGCATCGCGACGCGCTGCGGGAGCACCTCGCGGAACGGGGGATCCAGACGGGGATTCACTACCCGAAGCCGATCCACCTCCAGGAGGCGTACGCCGATCTCGGACTCGGCCCCGGCGCGTTCCCGGAGTCCGAGCGCCTGGCGCGGCGGACGCTCTCGCTCCCGATGTACCCGGAGCTCAGGTCGGACCAGATCGCCCGCGTCGCCGGTGCGATCGCCGACTACTTTGGCCGTCCGCCGCGCCCGTGAGCTGTGGCGATGCGGATCCTCCACGTCGTCGGAAGCATCGCGGCGCGCTACGGCGGTCCCAGCTTCGCGGCGCTCGACATGTGTCGCGCGCTCGCCGGCCGCGGGCACGAGGTCGAGCTGTTCACGACGACGATCGACGGGCCCGGCGAGCTCGACGTCCCGGTCGGGGTGCCACTCCGGCGCGACGGGTTCGCGATCACCTGCTTTCCGCCGGGGCGGCCCCGCTCGTACTCGACGTCGCTCGCGCTCGGACGCGCGCTGCGGCGGCGCGTCGCCGAGTTCGACGTCGTCGAGGTCCACAACCTCTACCTCTTCCACACCGCCGCCGCCGCGCTCTCCTGCCGGCGGACCGGCGTGCCGTACGTCGTCTGTCCGCACGGAACGCTCGATCGATTCCAGCGCGCGTTCGATCGCCGCAAGAAGCTGCTCTACGACCTGCTCGTCGAACGGCGGAACCTCGAGCGAGCCGCGGGGATCCACTGCACGTCGAACGCCGAGCGCGACGCCGTTGCGGCGGCGGGCGTTCGCGCGCCGACGTACGT
>JALZFG010000497.1 GCA_030861645.1 Actinomycetota bacterium | reverse complement strand
CTTCGCGTGCGGGCGGACGCGTCCGCCGAGCGCGTCGGCGAGCGCCCGCGCGAGCCCGATCCCGTCGCCCTCGACGGCGATGTCGACGTCGAAGCTCGGCTCGCCGAGCAGGATGTCGCGAACCGTTCCTCCCACCAGGTAGACGCCCTCGTAGTGCTCGCCGATCGCGGCGACGGCCTCGAAGACGGGAGCGAGACGCTCGAGCCGGCCGAGCTCGTCGGCGAGGCTCGGCCAGCGGTCCTCCTCGACCGTGACGCGCTCGCCGAGCCCGCGCAGAACGTCGCTGCGCGTGACGACGCCGACGACGCGGCCGTCGTCGAGAACGGCGATTCGCCCCTCGCGCGAGACCTCGAGCAGCCGCTGCAGCTGCGCGAGCGGCGTCTCCTCGCGGCAGGTCGGGATGCGCGTGCTCATGATCCCCTTCACCGGTGCGTGCGAGAGCCCGTGCCCGACCGCCTTGTCGAGATCCTCGCGGCTCACCGCCCCCACGAGCCGCTCGTCCCCGTTGGCGACCAGGATCCCGCTCTGGCCGTAGCGCTGGCACGCGATCAGTGCGTGCGCGACGGTCTCCTCGGGCCTGACGCAGCGGGGTGGTCGCGACATGATCTCCCGCGCCCGAACGGGCTCGCGGAGTGCGTCCGTTAGGCGGTCGAGCACGAGGCGCTTCGCCTCGGCAAGCGGGCCGCGATGGATCGCGGACGCCGCCTCGGCGTGTCCAGAGCCGCCCAAGATCTCGGCGATCGCCGCGGCGTCGACGTCCGAGATCCGGCTTCTCGCGACGCAGAAGACGCGGTCGTCCATTTCGACGAGCGCGACGAGCGCCTTGCAGTCCGTGAGGTCGACGACCTTGTGGACGAGATTCGAGATCCCCTCGACGTAACTCGGCCAGGCAACGGCGGCGACGAGGACCTCGCGACCGGCGAGGGGGACGGACTCGAGCGACGACAGCAGCGCGTTCAGGAGGTCGCGCTCGTCGCGCGAGAGCGGCGTGTGCAGGTACGTGGCGATCAGCTCCTGGTTGGCGCCGTGGCGGATGCACCACGAGAGCGCCTCGGCGTCGCGCTGGGTGGTCGTGGGGTAGGTCAGGGAGCCCGTGTCCTCGTGGATCCCGAGCGCGAACACCGTCGCCTCGAGCGGGGTGACGCTCACCTCGCGCTCGGCGAGGATGCTGACGAGCGTGGTCGTGAGCGCGCCATCGTCGGAGACCACGACGCTACCCGGGTTCGCCCACGCCGGCTGCTCGCCCGCGTGGTGGTCGAGCACGACCTTCTCGACCGCCGGGTCGAGCGCGACGCGCTCGAGCTCGCCGAGGCGGGGGGCGTGCGTCGTCTCGACCACGACCAGGCGGCGGACCCCGTCCAGCTCGAGCCGGCTCGCGTCGACGAGCTCGAGCTCGTCGGCGTGCAGGCGGAAGAACTCACGCACGTTCCGGTTGAGCGCTCCCGAGACGCAGGCGACGGCGCTCGGGTACAGGCGCTTGGCCGCGAGCATCGCCGCGAACGCGTCGAAATCCGTGTTGGCGTGCGTCACGATGACCTCCTCCGCGCGCATGCCAGTCATTGTGCCCGGCCCCTCTCACTCCGTCGCGGCGTCTGCCCCAACCCTCGACCACCCTCAACGGGGTCTGACCCCAACCCTCGACCACTCTCAAGCGGGTCTGACCCCCAACCCTCGACCACTCTCAAGTGGGTCTGACCCCGCGGTCGCGCGCGCTCGAGCCGCGGGCTATTCGACCTTCGCGACGCCCTCGATCTCGATTCTCACGCCCGGCGGGAGCTGGACGCCGACCGTCGATCGTGCCGGCGGGGTGTCTCCGACACGGCACGCGTAGACCTCGTTCATCCCCTCGAAATCCCCGAGGTCGGCCAGGAAGACGGTGGTCTTGACGAGCCGGTCGAGGCTCGAGCCCGCGGCCTCCAGGATCGCGCCCAGGTTCCGAAGCGCCTGCTCGGTCTGCTCCTGAATCGACTCTCCGACCAGCTCGTTCGTCTCGGGGGAAACCGCGATTTGCCCCGACACGAACACGAGGTCGCCGGCGCGGATCGCCTGCGAGTACGGCGCCCCGCGGAAGGGTGCGGGTGCCGCCTCAGTCCGAACCACGGTCCTCTCCATCGCTCTTACTCGCTCCTTTCGTCTCCTGAGTCGTTCACGTCGGCGTGCACGCCTCGCCGAGCGCCACCCCAAGCGTCTTGAAGATCGCCTCGAGCACGTTCTGTGCGTCCTCGCCGCCGATCAGGCGGACGTGCAGGGTGAGCCCGGCCCCGTCGGCCAGCTCGTTCAGGAACGTGGCCACGACGTCCCGCTCGACGCCCGCGACGTGGGCGTCCGAGAGGTCGACGTTCGAGACGAGCAGCGGCTGCTCGGACGCCTCGAGCGCGACGTGAGCGAGCGCTTCGTCCGCCGGCACCGACGCCTCCCCATAGCCGCGCACCGAAGCTGCGCGCAGCGGCGCCGCGAGCGCCTCGCCCAAGGCTCGGCCCGCGGCTGCGACTTCCGCCTCCTCCCCGGCGGGCGCAACCTCGAGCGCGAGGTCGAAGCGCGCGTAGCGCGCCAACACAACGACGAGGTGATCCAGCACGGGGATGCCGGTATCGACGTTCACGTCGCCGCGCCCGGGAATCTGGAGGCGCGCACTCGACCCCGTTGGGCGATCCGCGCTCCCCGGAGTCGCCATGCTCAGCCGTCGACGCGCTCGATCTGCGCCCCGAGCGACCGGAGCCGCTCGTCGATCCGCTCGTAGCCGCGGACGATCTGACCGATGTTTCCGATCGTCGACGTCCCCTCGGCGCACAGGCTCGCGACGAGCATCGCCCAGCCGGCACGGATATCGGGGCTGTCCATCCGCTGGCCGTAGAGGCGCGACGGCCCGGCGACGATCGCGCGATGGGGGTCGCAGAGGATGATCCGGGCGCCCATGTTCACGAGCTTGTCGACGAAGAAGAGCCGGCTTTCGAACATCTTCTCGAAGATGAGCACCGTTCCTCGCGCCTGGGTCGCCACGACGAGCGCAATCGCCGTGAGGTCGGCCGGAAACGCCGGCCAAGGGCCGTCTTCGATCTTCGGAATCTGTCCGCCGAGGTCGTCTTGGATCACCAGCTCCTGCTCGGGAGGGACGGCGAGGGTGAACCCCTCGAGCTCGACGCGGATCCCGAGACGCTCGAAGACCGGCAGGATCGCGATGAGATCGTCGCGGACGACGTCCTCGATGCGCAGGCCGCCTCCCGTCACCGCCGCGAGTCCGACGAAGCTCGCGACCTCGATGTGGTCGGGGCAGATCCGGTGGGCGGCGCCGCCGAGCCGCTCCACCCCCTCGATGCGAATCCGGTTCGTTCCGATGCCGTCGATCCGCGCGCCGAGCGAGACGAGGAAGCGGCAAAGATCCTGGACGTGCGGCTCGCAGGCGGCGTTGTAGAGGACGGTCTCTCCCGGGGCTGTAACCGCCGCCATCACGGCGTTCTCGGTCGCCGTGACGCTTGCCTCGTCGAGGAGGATCCAGGCGCCGGCGAGGCGAGTCGCGGCGAGCTCGTAGCGACGGCCGACATGGACGTCGGCGCCGAGCGCGGCGAGCGCGTGCATGTGCGTGTCGATCCGCCGGCGTCCGATGACGTCTCCCCCAGGCGGCGGCACGAGCGCGGTGCCCTCGCGCGCGAGCAGCGGGCCCGCCAGCAGGATCGAGGTGCGAATGCGCCGGCACAGCTCCTCGTCGAGCGCGACGGTCTGGATCTCCGCAGCGTGCACGCGCACCTCGTTGGGCCCGATCCACTCGATGTCGACGCCGAGGCCGGCGATCAAGTCGATCATCGTGTCGACGTCGCGGATCCGCGGGACGTTCTCGAGCAGCACGGGCTCGGACGTGAGCAGGCACGCGGCGAGGATCGGCAGCGCCGCGTTCTTGTTGCCCGCGGCCTTCACCCGTCCGCTCAGCGGCCGGCCGCCCTCGATGACGAAGGCTTCCACCAGGGCGTCGGCAACCGCGCTCATGGGTCGCGTACCCTAACCCACGCTGTGGTCGTCACACGCGAGCGCGCCTGGGAAACGCTGACGCGGTACACGAAGAGCGAGCCGCTGCTCCGCCACGCGCTCGCCGTCGAGGCCGCGATGCGCGCCTACGCCCGCCGCTTCGGCGAGGACGAGGAGGTCTGGGGCGCCGTCGCCCTCCTGCACGACTTCGACTACGAGATCCACCCGACGCTCGACCAGCACCCGCAAGAGGGCGCGCCGATCCTGCGCGAGGAGGGGTACCCCGAAGAGGTCATCGAGGCGGCTCTCTCCCACGCCGAGCACCTCGGACTCCCGCGCGACACGCTCCTCAAGAAGACGCTGTTCGCGTGCGACGAGCTGTGCGGCTTCATCCACGCCTGCGGCCTCGTTCGTCCCGACGGGATCGAGACGCTGACTCCGAAGTCGGTGCGGAAGAAGCTGAAGCAGCCGTCGTTCGCGGCCGGCGTCAACCGAGAGGACGTCTACCGAGGCGCGGAGGAGCTCGGCGTCGACCTCGACGAGCACATCGCCTTCGTCATCGACGCGTTGCGCCCGATCGCGCCCGAGCTGGGGCTGCGGACGGCGGCGGACGTCGCCGCGGGCGCGTAGCGCGGGCACCCCCACCGGCGTCCCAACCCTCGACCACCCTCAACGGGGTCTGACCCCTCGCTGCACGGAACCCTCAACCAACCCTCAAGGGGGTCTGACCCCGCGCGGCGCTCGCCCGCGCCCCTCAGCCGAGCGCGTCCAGCAGGCGCTCGAGGTCGTCGCTGCTCGTCCAGTAGCCGCACGAGGCGCGCACGAGGTCCCTCCCCGGGACGTCGCGCACGACGACGCCGCGCTCGTACAGC